>JAESTR010000036.1 GCA_016763495.1 Kordiimonadaceae bacterium | reverse complement strand
AGGGGCAAAAAAGCGTTTCTCCGCGCTAGTTAGCTTGCTCTTACCCTGCACCACCAGTGTATCAGTACGGGCAATAGCCTTCAGAGCTGCTGTTTTTTCAGCCAAGTCAGGCAATTCATCTGCGCCAATTTCAAACATGCGGGTCGCAGCATCAATAATAGGGCCGTAGCCGGTACAGCGGCATAAATTACCAGCGAGCGCATTTTCAATTTTACTTTTGGTGAGGCCATCAGGGCCTTCCAAATACAGCGCATAAAGAGACATGACAAAACCCGGCGTACAAAACCCGCACTGCGAGCCGTGCGTTTCAACCATAGCCTGCTGCACCGGATGCAAGCCTCCATCAGTGGCCTTTAGGCTTTCAACGGTTAACAGCTCTTTCCCGTCAAGCGCCGCTAAAAACAAAATGCAGGCATTAAGGGCTTGGTACTTGAGCACGCCATTTTTCAGTTCCCCGACAATCACCGTGCAAGCGCCGCAGTCCCCTTCTGCACAGCCTTCTTTGGTGCCTGTACGCGCTATATCGTACCGCAGATAATTCAACAGTGTTTCAGTAGGGTCTGAAACCTGTACTTCGTGGGTTTTACCATCGAGCAAAAAGCGAATAGTGTCTGACATAGTTTCCGCCTCTTAACTACCGCGGTAGGTGCTGTAGCTGTAGGGTGAGATTAATAAAGGCACATGATAATGCGGGTCTGGGTCCGCGACTGCAAAACGAAGTGGCACAATGTCTAGAAAAGCGGGCTCAGCCAATTCAGTACCGCGTGCACGGAAATAATCCCCTGCTGCGAACTCAAGTATATAGGTACCAACCTTACATTCAGCACCATCTAACAGCGGGCCATCAACACGGCCATCATCATTAGTTGCCACTGTTTTCAGCAGCTCCTGCTGGCCGCTGTCGTGCAAACGATAAAGCGTGATTTTTATGCCTTCGCCTGGGCACCCATTTGCAGTGTCCAGCACATGGGTTGTTAAACGTCCCATTTTATTTCCTTTTTGTTGACCCAGCAGCCTTTGAGCAATGCCTACTCAATGCCGCGAGCGATCCATGACATGCGCCTAACGCAGGACATACACAGCACCGAGCCTAAATATTGAGCGATCGTGAACCATATGTAAAGAAAATGATGAACAATTATATCTTAAATTGTTGACAATATATGAATTTGGCGCAGACTACAGGCTATAACCAGTAGATTAGCCAGTAGTTACAGGCACTTTGGCAGCGGGCGGGCGACTATATGAGTTTAAAAGTAAAACTGACAGAAGATGATATCTGCGCGCGCATCCGCGACAGCGTGCTGGAACAGCGCTTAGCGCCCGGCACCAAGTTGACTGAAGAATCGCTGTGTGATGTTTTTGGCGTGAGCCGCAACCTTATCCGCCGCGCGTTTTTACTGCTTTCAAAAGATAACATCATCAGACTTGAGAAAAATAAAGGTGCGGAAGTTGCAAGCCCAACTCCCAGTGAAGCGCACGAGATTTTTGAAGCCCGCACCATCATGGAAAACGCACTGCTGAAACAAGCGATGGAACGAGCCAGTGCTGCAGACATTAAAACATTGCGCGCCCACCTTGTCCGGGAGCAACAAGCTTTAACAGACGGCGATGCTTCCAAGTGGATACGGCTTTCGGGTGAGTTTCACATTGTACTGGGCCGCGTTGCGCAAAATGCCCCCATGAGCCAATTCTTAGACCTGCTCGTCTTCAGGTCGTCTCTTATTTTAGCGCTTTACGGCAACCAAGCCGCTCCCTCCAGCTGCAAAGGCGGTGAGCATGAGCGCCTTGTTGATGCATTAGAGAATAAAGACCTGCCAACAGCCCGCCAAATTATGGCCGAGCATATGGCATCGCTTGAAACGCTTTTGACCTTTGAAGAAAAAGACACGGGCCAAGATTTACACACCATATTAGGCGGCGGATCAGCAGCATAACTAGCTGCCCCCTGCGGCCAAGGAATACGATAATGGATACTGCATACCCCCGCGATATGGTTGGCTACGGCGCAGAACCACCGCACCCTAAATGGCCAAACAAAGCCCGTATCGCCATACAAGTTGTGATGAATTACGAAGAAGGCGGCGAAAACAGCGTTTTGCACGGTGATGAAGGCGCTGAAACTTTCCTATCTGAGATAATCGGCGCGGCCCCTGTGGCAGGCCGCCACATGAGTATGGAATCTATCTATGAATATGGCAGCCGCGCAGGCGTGTGGCGCTTGCTGCGTTTGTTCAAAAAATACGACATTCCGGTTACAGTTTTTGCCGTTGCCATGGCGCTAAAACGCCACCCTGATGTCGCCAAAGCCTGCATGGACGCCGGGCACGAAATATGCAGCCACGGCCTGCGCTGGATCAATTACCAAGATGTAGATATTGAAACTGAGCGCGCCCATATGGCGGAAGGCATCAATATACTTACGGAAGTCACAGGCGAAAGGCCGCAAGGCTGGTATACAGGCCGCACGAGCCCCAACACAGGTAAACTTGTCGCAGAAGACGGCGGCTTTTTGTATGACGCAGATGACTATAGTGATGACTTGCCGTTTTGGCGCGACGTTGACGGCAAACCCCAGCTGATTGTGCCCTATACTTTAGACACCAATGATATGCGCTTTGCTGCGCCGCAAGGTTTTAACAGCGGTGAGCAATATTTTACCTATTTGAAAGATGCATTTGATACGCTCTACGAAGAAGGTGAAACTGCGCCCAAAATGTTATCGATTGGTTTGCATTGCCGCATAGTTGGTAGACCTGCACGCATCAAAGCGCTGGCACGGTTTTTTGAATATGCAAAATCACATAAGCATGTGTGGTTCGCACGTCGTATCGATATTGCCAAACACTGGCACAAAGAGCACCCATATGAAGGGACAGCATCATGAGCGATGCATTTTTAAGCATCCGCCCCGGCACGCTAACAAGCGATGTTTTCATCGAAACATACGGCGGTATTTATGAACACTCGCAGTGGATTGCTGATGGCGCATTTGAAACCCGCAAAGGAGGCAACCTTGTTACTGTGAACAGCCTCCATCAGGCCATGATGATAGTGCTTGATGCTGCGAAAGAAGCAGCGAAAATGACGCTTATATGTGCGCACCCAGATTTAGCGGGCAAACTGGCTATTGGTGAAGCTCTAACAACTGAATCAACTGCCGAGCAAAAAGGCGCGGGACTTGACCGGTGCACACCTGACGAATTTGAAGAGTTTCAAACGCTCAACACAGCTTATAAAGCCAAATTTGGCTTCCCCTTCATCATCGCGGTGAAAGGCATTGGGCGGCGGCGCATTCTCGCAGCGTTCCGGGCGCGCATTAATAATGACCGCGAGACCGAATTTAATATGGCCCTTACCCAGATTAACCGCATCGCCTTTTTTCGGCTGGCCGAACTGGCAGAATAGCCAGCCCAATTTTCAGGAATTGATACTATGACCAACACCGATTTTACCCGCCTTGTTAACTTAGCTACACCGCGTCTTGGCGCAATTGTGACATTTTCAACAGACGATTTTTTTGCTGATAAAGCACGACTTATTGACCCAGCGGAACCGGTTTTTATTGACGGAAAATATGATGACAACGGCAAATGGATGGACGGTTGGGAAAGCCGCCGCAAACGTGGCACTGGCTATGACCACTGTATCATCCAACTTGGTCAGCCGGGCGTTATCAAGGGCTTTGATATTGATACCAGCCATTTCACCGGCAACTTCCCGCCTGCGGCGTCCATTGACGTGTGCACAAGCAGCGACGCTGTGCCCGGCACAGACACAGACTGGCGCGAGCTAGTTGCGGCAACAAACCTTGAAGGCGACACCCACTGCCTGATCGAAGCTGATAGCGGCAGCCCCATCACCCATATTCGCTTGAATATATTCCCTGATGGCGGCGTTGCCCGGCTGCGGGTTTACGGCACAGTATACAGGGATTGGGATGCCGCAGACAAAAGCCAAACCATTGATTTGCTGGCGCTTGAAAACGGCGGACGCGGCATCGTGGCGAACAACGAGCATTTTGGTGTTCTCTCCAACATCATGGCACCCGGCAAAGGCATTAATATGGGTGACGGCTGGGAAACACGCCGCCGCCGCGAACCGGGCAATGACTGGGCCATCGTAGCGCTTGGTTGCCCTGGAGAAATCTCCAGCATCATGGTGGACACAGCCTATTTCAAAGGCAATTTCCCCAGCGGCATTTCACTGCAAGCGGCCTTAGTAGATGGCGGCACAGATGACAGCCTGCCCGTACAAAGCCAGTTCTGGTATGACTTGCTGCCAAAGCAGTCCCTAACCGCAGACGCTGAGCACGAATTTAATACAGAGGTTGCCAACCTTGGCCCCATCAGCCATGTGCGCATCAACATCTACCCAGATGGCGGTATCAGCCGACTGCGCTTATTTGGCAAGCCTGCGTAATAAGAAATGCTCACGATTTACGATCCAAGATGTTCGCTAGAGGGTTCATTCTAACGCTGCCCAGTGACCCATATATCGAGATTTAGGGTCACTGGCCTTTTCACAAAAAGGAGGTGAAACAGTGCGTGTCCTTGCGTTCTAGAATTGCGGCATTTATCGTCTTGCATTCGCCGATGTAGCCACCATATGAAGGGGAAATCCGATAGAATATCACGCTCACCCCAACTAAGGGACACAGCTATGCGGTCATTCCTGCATTCAATTTTCACTCAATTTTATCTTGTCTTTCTCGGCCTCCTCATTTGGAGAAAGCCTACCAAATATGCCGCTGATCTACAGGTTTTTTCATATTACAGTGACAATCAAGACAAAACTCTTATGAAGGCAATGGTTATAGCTGCCCTGATGGAAATGGGCGCTGCTCACATTCTATTCCTTAAATTAGCCCCTCAAGCCGTACAAATAGCAGATGCACTAAGTTTAGCGACCCTTTTGATGATTTTTGGCCTTCTGGTTTCATGGCGTGATAACCCCATTATCATCGAGCATAATTCCGTTAAACTCCGCTGGGGGCTTTTTAGAAAATATACTTTGTCACCTGATCAAATATTGAGCGTGAAAGCAGGCGCGGTTGATGTTTCACGCCCCCATCCAAAAAACCATATGATCAACGCAATCCTTGCCGAACCCAATGTGACACTGTCTATAAAGCCCGACTGCGTCTTCCATAACCGCATTCAAATCGATCATATAAGTTTAGTCGCTGACGCACCCAAAGAACTTGAAGCAACGATCAATGGGTTATTGGAAGCCAACGAGGCCGCAGGATAAACTTAGCTCTCTCCAAAAAGAAGGCTCCAACCTCAGCACATTGAAGTTGGAGCCTATAGTCAGCCTCACAATGAAATGGTCAAAGCTGTCTCAAACTGGATGAAATTTTGCTTATTTTCCGTGTGCCTTCACAAACTTCAGCGGACCAAATTGCAGGCCTGTGACTTTGTTATTGTCATCAACCAAAAAATTGATGGCGCTGCCCGGCTCTGTATAGGGCAAGTTCGTAGCGCGTGCACGGTAACCATCTTCAGGTGTGTAGGTAAGCTGCTGTTCGTCATTACCATACACTACTGTCCAACCAACAGAATTTGCGCTTATAGCGATAGGCAAAGTGCCTTCAAGACTATAAGTGCCTTCAATGCTTTTTGCATCAACGGCCGCAACGGTCTTACCCTCTTCAGTAACGGTAGTAGCATCAGCATTCACTGGGGGATTATAAACAGCGTGCACTGCCTCTTCGATACCCATGTCACCGTTGCCCAAAAGCAGGTCAAACACTTCATACATAAGTGCATGGCGGTATTCGATATGATCACTGTTAATGAAAATATAAACGCCGATGCCCTCACTTGGGATCAAGCCAGCTATGGCTGTCATGCCGTGGATGCTGCCTGTGTGCATCACTACGTCGTGCCCTCGAAAGCTGTTGCGGAACCATGCAAGGCCATATCCTTGGAAGTTATGTTCAAAAGCCCTCGTCGCCGGATAGGAGTTTGCGGCAGAAAGGAAAATTCTTGGCTCAAACATGGCTTTGAGGTTCTTTTCAGACACCAGTTGCTTGCCTTGCCACTTTCCGCCAGCCAGCAAGAACTTCAGCCATTTTTCCATATCTTGCGGGGTAGAGTTCATCATGCCTGCGGATTGAGAATACTCGATATAAGGATAAGGTATTTCATACTGAGTGCCTTCAAAATACTGATGCGCTTCTGCCCTGTTATCGCGGGCTTTCACTTCAGCATCTAACATCAGCGTGTCATGCATGCCTAGCGGCTCAAGAATGCGTTTCTTCACGAACTCATGGTACGGCATGCCACTGATACGCGCGACAATCAGCCCAGACAGGCCAAAGGTCGTGTTATTATAGGCCCATTCTGTGCGAAAGCCTGCAGTTTGCTCTGTGTCAGCAAGCAACGCCACAGCATCTGGCAGATCTCTTGCCATGAACATATTCAAGTTGCTAATGCCGGAAACACCACTGCGGTGGGTTAAGGCATCTTCAATGGTTAGGTTTTCTTCAACATATTTGTCTTTAATTTTTAGCTCAGGCAGGTGCTTTTTAACGGTATCTGTCCAGTTAAGTTTGCCGTCGTCTGCGAGCATAGCCAAAGCCATGGATGCAAATGCTTTGCTAGTTGAACCCGCTTGGAAAACCGTATTGGGCAACACTGGCTTTTTGCTTTTTACCGACTTAACACCAAAGCCCTTGGCGATGAGCGTTTTACCATCCTTAACAATCGTCAGCCCCATGCCAGGTGCGTGCCATTTTTCCATATCCCGAAGCACATTTGCTTCAAAGTCAGCCGGCAGGCCGACATCGGCGGCCACAAGACGAGTAGTTGACGCCAGCCCTGAGACCGACACTACGGCAAAAAGCAAACTGCCCACAGATAGATGAAACAATTTCATGGTATGACTTCTCCTGGCTTCAAAACGCTGATATTTGGTTCGTAGGGCCAGTTTTCCAATCGAAATAAATCAACTTCGCCCAATTGGCTCGCAACGGCATCAGCTTTTAATTTCCCGTGTATCTACAACTGTTTGTTATACCGATATGTAATAAACATTACAGACTTTGGTAATTTTACGCCACATCAAGCCTAAACCCTCCCTAGCCCTCATCTCCGCCATTTAGCCTGAGCTAACCGCTATGCGCTTAGATATAGGTTCCGTTAATGTTTTTCCGTTAGTCTAAAAAGTGTAAAAAAGCGCTCAAAACAGCGTTTCCCAACATAATAGCTGAGAGACTTTGTATGCGAGTATTGATAATCGACGATGATGAAGTCGATTTCCTGACAGTGAAACGATGTTTCAAAAGAGCTTTCCCCCATGAAAACATGATTTCACATGGATCTCTGAACCTGATGTAAAAGAAATCACTACCAAATTAGAAGAATGCGATATCTGCCTTATAGACCAGTACTTAGGTATAAAAACCGGCATTGATATCATCCGTCGCATGTCGCCGCATGATTTAGCTGTGCCCTTAATCCTGTTGACTGGGCAAGATGATGACACACTGGATGACGAAGCAGCAGATAGCGGCGCATCAGACTATATCGTCAAAGGAGACTTAACACCATCCCTGCTTAAGCGGTCTGTACGTTATGGCCTCGCTCACAAAGAGCACGAACAACGGCTGGCTAAATTCGCTTTTTCAGACGGCCTCACTGGCCTCGCAAACCGCATCAAATTTGACCAGTCCCTTGACCTTGCAGTGCAAACAACGGCGCGCTCCGGTACATTTCTGGCCCTAGTAATCATTGACCTTGATGATTTCAAATTCATCAACGACACATACGGCCACGCTGCGGGGGACACTTTACTAAAAGAGCTGTCTAACCGCTTAGTACAACAAGTCCGGCAAACCGATGTTGTCGCCCGGCTAGGTGGTGACGAATTTGGTGTCATTATTAACGGTTACAAGCGCGAAACCGATATTCAGATACTGACAAACAAGCTGTTGGCGGTATTTGAGAAGCCGATTGATTTTGGTCAGGAAACTTTTCACGGAAAAGGCAGTCTGGGTGTTGCCATGCTCGCACCATCAGAGAAAAAACGCGACAGCGCAGAGCTTTTCCGGGCAGCCGATGGCGCTCTATACCGGGCAAAACATAAAGGTAAAAACACGGTTGTCTATTTTGATCAACGACTGGGCGAAACTTTGCAACAATCAGCCAGCATGGAAAGTGCGCTGCATAAATCCGTCAAGAACAACGAGCTGGAATTATTCTTTCAGCCAAAGGTAAATTCTGAGAAGCTCATTTTAAGCGGTGCAGAAGCCCTGCTTAGATGGCACTGGAAAGACCATGAGCAAGTGTCACCAGCCGTTTTCATTCCAGTGGCTGAACGGTCCTTAAGTATCCTTGAAATTGGCCAATGGGTCATTGAGGAAACATGCAAAAAAATGAGCAAGTGGAAGCAGAAAAACTTGGCCCTAGTGCCAATTGCCATCAATATTTCACCTATTCAGCTACAATCAAGTACCTTTGTGCCCCATCTCATTGAAACCCTGGAAAAGTATAATATTGATCCCAAGCTAATTGAGCTTGAAATCACTGAAACAATGTTGATGGAGCATTTAGAACATATCAGTGACCGCATGACCAAATTGGCAAACATTGGCTGCAAGTGGGTGATCGACGATTTTGGTATTGGCTATTCTTCGCTAAGCCGCATAACCAACTTGCCTATAACCAAAATAAAAGTAGACCAATCGTTTGTACAAATGGCGCCCACGTCACCAAAGTATAAAAAAATATGCAGTATCATTGTTTTACTAGCGCATGAACTGGACTTGCAATTAGTGGCCGAAGGTGTGGAAACGCTCGCACACATCAGCGCGTTATCCTTGCTGCCTCAAGATGAATTACAAGGCTATTATTTCAGCAAACCCCTCTGTGCAAGAGACTTCGAAGTTTGGCTCAAGCCGGAGCAATTCTCGGAATGCGTGGACAATTGGCTCGCTGCGTTAAATAAAACTAGCTATAGGTCCGAAAAATAAAAAAGGCTCTCCTGTTTGGAAAGCCCTTTCAACATTTCTATTCACCAAATTTAAAGATTTGGTTTAGCTTCGTGGTGTCAATGTCAATCGCAGATCAGTGGAGCGTTTACCCCGTTCAATGAGCATCACAACAACCCTTGTCGGCTTTTGAAATGTTAGCGTAATATCATCAGCCCTGAATTCACTGATCAATTCCCAACCGTCTGCTGGCATATTGTCGAGGAAAAAGCGCATTACAAGGTCCGAATCTGCGCGTACCGATGCAATAATTTTGCCGTAAGAATTGGTACCGCCACCCAATATGATCGATTTTTTGTTATTAATTTTTGTGCCTTTGGGCAACCGAACATCGCCAATGGTGATACCTTCCTTCAGCAGCAGTTCTTTTGGAGGCTTTACACCGGTGCCATCATACACGGCTGCACCGTCATCTTTTTGGCCAAATGCGGAAGTCGTCGCACCGCACATTAAAACCATTGCTGTCAAAAGACTTAATAGCGCTTTTGTCATCTTGTATCCCCCGTAATTCACTCTAACCTAAACAGTATAATTCTTATAAAACTATTAATAAAACACCGAAGGCCGCCCTGTCACCCGCTTTCTTTTGATCAAGGCAACTTGTGAACAATGGCGGCCCCCACAAAACACGTGTTGACTGGCGTTAAACGCTTAAATATAAGCCTGCCAATTGAGTGCCTCTAATTAGTTGAGGCATTAACGAGATCATTCGAACTAAAAAGCTAGAACACCCATTTGGCTTGTAACTGCGCAGCAGATTCCGTCACATCAGCATTACCTGCCCGGTTCCGCCAATGAGTAAGTTCCATACCTAGAAAAAATTTCTTGGGGCCCAAGCCAATCAAGTCGCCAGTGTCCAGCAAGAAGCGCGGCACATAAAGTTCATTCGCGACATAAGTATCCCCTTCGTCACTGGCAATGTCTGCAAAACCTTCCAAAAGTAAGTTCGCTTTGCCCAATTTAACAGTCCAGTTCCATGCGATTGTTGTCTGAAACCCTGTGCCCGGAATGGTGGGGTTATCACGTACATAAAATAGTGTTTTAAAAAATGTAAAACCGGGCACATTCCAATCTATCGCGCCGCCATATAGATACCGCTTGGTACCGCTTTTAGGGACTTCAATTGTCGCAGATAACAGCACATCTTTAATCGGGCCCACTGAGAAACTATGCCCGCTAACCTTGCTGAGGCTCAACCGTGGCGTTATTTCGCTGTAATACGTGAAGTCGCCGCCATCCGGCCAAATAAAGTCAGCGAAGATAAAAAAATCACCATACTTAAAACGATTGGCGTGCTCCAGCGTGATAATTGTTTTGTCTAATGAATTTGGTTGATAGGTATATCCGCGCAACAACTGAATATTCTCAGTATGCCAACTGAAAAAGTCCTCAGCGATAACCGAGGGTGAAACACTGCATAGGGCGGCGATTACGGGTAAGAGTTTACGCATGCAGACCTCATTTCCTCAATCATGACACGTGGCAGTATTCCCCCCATTTATGCCTAATAACAACAGGCTTTGGTTTAAGTAAGGTTAATCTGCATGACTTTATGATATTACCATTGAAAACATTGGCAAAATGGTAAATGACTAACGACACATGAAGTATATATTCCATATATCAAACACACAGCAAGCAAATAGCGGCTTTTGGGAGCTTTGCTATGTTTAGTTTTTCCTTTGGTGACAAAGGCCTTGAAGAACAACTGGATACACTTGGCATCTTGGCTGCCTATCAGAAAAACCTGAATAAAGCGGCCACCTATGCGCGCGGTTTGTGCGCTGATGACATGCCGTCCTTTATCACGCCCCAACCGGGCGGTGATGACATGGCTCCGATGATGGAACTTGCCAGCCATATTTCACTAACTTTCACTGATTTGATCATATTGGGCACAGGAGGCTCGAGCCTTGGTGCCCAAGCAGCACTGGCTATCGCGCGGTTTAAAAGTGGTCGCGCGACACGAATCCACACCCCAGATAGCCTAGACGCATATGAGCTGGATAGCCTGTTCCAAAAGCTAGTGCCTTCAAACACGCATGTGCTGACCATTTCAAAGTCTGGCACAACGGGCGAAACACTAGCGCAGTTACTGGCGTGCCGCAGCTGGATAGAGGCAGGCAGCAGCCCGTCCGTTATGGCGGACCATTTCTCTTTTATCACGGAGCCCGGCCAGCGGGCCCTGCGCACATACGGTGAAGCACTAGGCAGCATTATATTAGACCATGCCACTGACATTGGTGGCCGCTTTAGCGTGCTTAGCAATGTAGGCATGCTGCCTGTAGCTGTTGCAGGACTTTCAGTTTCAGGCTTTAGAGAAGGCGCGCAAACCATATGTCGTGATTTTTGTGCAGCCCCTGATGCCAGCGCATCGGTAATAGGCGCAGCGCTTATTCACACGCTGAACCAAACACAAGGCGTCACGCAGATTTTGACCATGCCGTACGCTGAAAGCATGCGCGCGTTTACCCGCTGGCATAGCCAGCTGTGGGCAGAAAGTGTCGGCAAAAACGGCCTTGGCACGACGCCCATTCGCGCCGTTGGCCCCGTTGACCAACACAGTCAGCTACAATTATATTTGGATGGCCCGGACGATAAATTTTATACGATTATAACCATCCCCAGTTACGGCAAAGGCCCGCGTATAGACGCTGCGGAAGCCAAAAAGTACGGCTTGGATTATATGGCTGACCGCACCATTGGCGACATGGTCACCTGCCAAGCGCGAGCAACACAAGACAGCCTACGGAAACAAGGTCGTATGGTACGGGAAATTGTCGCGAATAAAGTAGATGAAGAAAACCTTGGTGGCCTTTTTGCCTCATTCATGCTTGAAACAATCATAACAGCCCATTTGATGGGCGTGGATGCATATAGCCAACCTGCCGTGGAAGAGGGGAAAATATTCACCCGTTCCTATTTGGAAGAATTAGCTGTGCACTCTGATGAGCCCGATGTTTAGCCACCACGATTGCAGAATTTAGGATACCCAAATGCCAAAACCGATTAAAAAAATCATTCATCCTGTTGCTGGCCTTGGCACACGTTTCTTGCCGGCAACAAAGGCAATCCCAAAAGAAATGCTGCCTGTTGTAGATAAGCCGCTTATTCAATACGCCATTGAAGAAGCTGTGGAAGCAGGCATTGAAGAGATCATATTAGTCACTGGTCGCAATAAGCAGGTGATGGAAGACCATTTTGATCATGCCTATGAGCTTGAGAAAATACTGCAGGAAAAAGGCAAAGAAGAGGCGCTCGAAACGGCGCGTTCAATGCTGCTTGAAGAAGGCCGCATCAGCTATGTGCGGCAAATGCGGCCTCGCGGCTTGGGCCATGCTATTTGGTGCGCACGCTATCTGATCAATGGTGACCCTTTTGCAGTAGCTTTACCTGATGACCTTATCAAAGGTCGACCGGGCGCACTGAAGCAAATGATTGGTGCTTATAATAAAGTTGGAGGGAATTTGGTGGCAACGATGGAAGTGCCGCGTGAAGACACCAGCAAATACGGTGTCATAACACCCGGCGACCAAAATGGTGATTTGATTGAAGTTACCGGCCTTGTCGAAAAACCCCACCCGGAAGACGCACCATCAAATGAAGCAGTGGTAGGCAGGTATATCCTTCAGCCGGAAGTGATGGATTATTTGGCAGAAAAGCAGCTTGGTGCTGGTGGTGAAATCCAGCTGACCGATGCGATGGAAAAATTGATAGGAAAACAGCCTTTCCATGCTTACAAATTCAGCGGCGAGAGATTTGACTGCGGCAGTAAAATTGGCTGGCTGATGGCCAACTTGTCGCTTGCAGCTGATGACCCGCAGCTCGCCAAAGAAATTAAAGAACGCGTCAAATTCCTGTAGCGCAGATCAATCCATACGAGGGCCGCTCGATTGAGTGGCTTTACCGCCCTTATCTAGCAGGGGTTAGGTATCCTGCTCGCGGTTAAAGTCATCTTCAAATCGTACGATATCATCTTCGCCTAAATAGCTGCCTGACTGCACTTCAATAAGGCGGAGCGGGATTTTCCCCTCATTCTCAAGCCTGTGCTTGGCGCCAAGCGGCAAATAAATACTTTCATTCTCACCCAATAAATGGGTTTCCTCATTGCGTGTAACGGTGGCGCACCCTTCCACAACCACCCAGTGCTCTGCCCTGTGGTGGTGCATCTGCAGAGAAAGCCGCTTGCCGGGATACACTTCAATTTCTTTCACTTGGTAGCGGTCCGCGAGCGCGAGCGTGCGGTATGTGCCCCACGGACGGTGGACCACTGTGTGCAATTCAGCTTCGCTGCGATTATCAGCCTTCAGCCGTTCAACAATTTTCTTTACGTCTTGGTCATGGCCTTTTTGGGCAACCATCACCGCATCTTCCGTGGCGACAATAACCAAGTTTTCCACGCCAAGCGTGGAAACCAAATAGCCGTTGCCGTGCACAAAACAGTTTTTAGTGTCTTCGGCCATCACATCGCCAACCATCACGTTACCGTCCGCATCAGGCGTTTGAACACTCGCAAGAGCTGTAAAGCTACCGACATCTGACCAACCGAATTCAGCTGGCACAACAGCGGCACGCTCAGTTTTCTCCATAATCGCATAATCAATACTGTCCGCAGGCACTGCTTTAAATTCGTCAGCACCAAGCCGCAGAAAGTTCAAATCTGGCTTAGCAGCACCGAGGGCCTTTTTAACTGCAGCGAGCATTTCTGGCTGATGCGTTTCAAATTCTTTCAATATAGTGCTGGCAGCAAACATAAACATGCCGCTGTTCCAGCTGTAATTGCCTGCCTTTAAATATTCCGCCGCTGTTTCAGCATCAGGTTTTTCCTTAAAAGCCTTAATAACCCGCGCGCCCATCGCGCCTTTAATTTCAGCGCCCTCAGCAATATAGCCGTATCCGGTTTCTGGTCGTGTTGGTGTCATCCCAAAACACACCAAATAATCTTGCTTGGCTGCACAAGCCGCTGCATTCACGGCTTTATGAAAACCGGGTGTATCCAAAATCACATGATCTGCTGCCAGATACAGAAGTAAAGCATCTGGGTCATGTTCCGCCGCTTGCAAGGCCGCAACCGCAACCGCAGGCGCAGTATTACGGCCAACTGGCTCTAGAATTATAGATTGTAGCTCAATACCAGCTTTGTCGGCCTGTTCGTTCACAATGAAACGGTGGTCTTCGTTCGCCACCACAAGTGGTTTACCAAAACCATAATTTTCTGCGACCCGTTCCAGTGCCTGCACAAACAAACTTTTGTGCCCCAAAAGCGGCAGGAACTGCTTTGGGTATTTAGACCGGGAAAGCGGCCAAAGGCGCGATCCTGACCCGCCTGACAAGATGATAGGATAAATAGTTTTTTTTGCCATTATGTACGCGCAGGCAATGTCCTGCATCCAGCTAGTATAAATTTTTTGCATAATGCGGGAAAGCGAGGGCTCAGGTCAAGCCATCAGATGTATAAGGTATCTCTGTTATTTCATCGCGTTAGGCAATTATTAAAGCCGCTCGCGCAAGGCCTCAAAAAACTGAGCCGAAACTTTAGCCGGACTTAGTTTTGTCGCCCAGTTACGCAGCACAGTTTCTGTATCTGCTATTTCACTTATATGCACAGCTTGGGTGCAAGCCCTGACACAGTCTTCAATATTATCAATATTATAGCTCACTGACTGTCCTGCGATTTCTGCCGTAATAGCCTCTAGTGAATGCGGTACGACCACTGGCCTGCCAAAGGTAGCCGCGGTCATAACCACACCTGAATTAAGCGTACCGCGTAGGGGCAAACCACCACATCAGCGGCTTTAAAAAACCGCTGAATATGCTAATCATCTACGCGCCCTGCATGCAGCTGTACATCGTCCCTGCCTCCAATAAGATCCATTACCTGTGCCATATAGTCCGCATCGCCCGATTGCCCGGCGATCAATATACGGGATTTACCATCCAACGCGTTTTGCAAGGCATCCAGCTGGGACAAAAACCGCACACCACCTTTTTGCGGCATCATATGGCCAAACAACAGAAAGACTTTATCTTCACGTTTCAGACCAAAACCCTGCCGTGCGTCTTCTTTACTCACATAGTCGCCGTACACGCCTTTGTAGGAGGGGTGAGGAACGTAAAAGCACTTTTCTGTAGGGATGTCATAATACGGCATACAGAGCGTAACCGTATCAGCGTTCATAATATGAATATGATCAGCGAGCTTGGCCATTTCACCGCGTAAGCTCGCCTCTTCATCTGGGTATTTGCTACCGTGCGAAATAATATTGTGCACAGTCCACAGAATAGTACGCCCGGCTCGCTTTTGCGCGTGCACATGCTCCAGAAAAACGCCTGCCTTGTGGGCGGCATCTTTGGCATTTTTAGCGTCACGCATCACTCTGAATAGCCAGTGGTAATGAGCAACCATCGGAATGGGCGTGTCAATGTCAGTGAATTCAGCGGGGCTATGTGCATCAAAACAGGCAAAGCCTTTTTCAAAACTCGCAGAATACAACATTTGCTGAAACGGATTTTGCTTTACGTGCGGATAATAGCCAAGAAGCGCACCACCGGCT
>JAESTR010000005.1 GCA_016763495.1 Kordiimonadaceae bacterium | reverse complement strand
TTTGTGCGCTTCTGTGATTGTTTTGGCATCCCGATTATCACGCTGGTTGATGTACCGGGCTTTTTGCCGGGCACGTCACAGGAATATGGCGGCATTATCAAGCATGGTGCCAAGCTGTTGTTTGCCTACGGCGAAGCGACAGTGCCCAAAATCACCATCATTACCCGCAAAGCATATGGCGGCGCGTATGATGTGATGGCGTCTAAGCATTTGCGTGGTGATTTGAACTACGCTTGGCCCACGGCGGAAATTGCTGTGATGGGCGCTAAGGGTGCCGTTGAGATTATCTACCGTAAAGATAAAGGCGACCCAGAAAAGCTTGCTGAGCATGCAAAGACTTATGAAGACCTGTTCGCTAACCCGTTTGTGGCAGCGCAGCGCGGCTTTATTGATGAAGTCATCATGCCGCACAGTATTCGTAAACGAGTAATCCTCGGCCTGAAAAAGCTGGCGAACAAGCACCTAGAGAACCCGTGGAAAAAACACGATAATATTCCATTGTAGGACAGCATTATGGCGAGACCCCTTCCTAAAGACTTAGAGAAGCAAATTGCTGGTGTGGCAAATAAGTCTGAGGTGCGGTCTGTCGCTACCTTTGCATTTGGCCTTGGCGGTGCGTTTGGCTTTGGTCTGGGTGCGGCGGTGTTCGGTGCGATTGGAGGCAGCCTGTTTTTCCTCATGGGAGCCGGGGTTGTCGCAGTTTTATGGTATCTGGCCTCTCGTCGGCGCAGAGACAAACAAAAGAATAACAAATAAGGAATAGGGTCCAGTTTATGTTTAAGAAGATCCTCATCGCTAACAGGGGCGAAATTGCGTGTCGGGTAATTAAAACGGCGCGTAAAATGGGTATTAAAACCGTTGCTGTTTATTCTGATGCAGACGCAGATGCGCTGCATGTAGAAATGGCTGATGAAGCTGTGCATATCGGCCCGTCAGCTGCTGCTGAAAGCTACTTGATAGCAGATAAAATATTACAGGCTGCCAAAGACACTGGCGCCGAAGCTATACACCCGGGCTATGGCTTCTTGTCAGAGCGTGCGAGCTTTGTGGAAGCCGTGCAGGCCGCAGGGTTGATATTTATTGGCCCTGACCCTCGTGCAATCCAAGCGATGGGCGATAAAATCACTTCCAAGAAATTGGCGCAAGAAGCCGGGGTGACAACGGTGCCCGGCCATATGGCCATTATTGAGGATGCCGACGAAGCGGTAAAAATCTCTGCTGAAATTGGCTATCCGGTGATGCTTAAAGCCACCGCCGGTGGTGGCGGCAAAGGCATGCGCATCGCGTTTAACGACGACGAAGCGCGCGAAGGCTATATTTCAGCGCAGAATGAAGCGCGCACCAGCTTTGCTGATGACCGTGTGTTTGTTGAGAAATTCATCGAAGAACCCCGTCATATTGAAATCCAGGTGTTGGGCGACAAGCACGGCAATGTTATTTTCTTAGGTGAACGAGAATGCTCTATTCAGCGACGTCACCAGAAAGTAGTGGAAGAAGCACCAAGCCCGTTCCTTGATGAAGCGACACGTGCTGCATGGGGGCAGAATCTGTGGCGCTGGCCAAAGCTGTAGATTATTGCAGCGTTGGCACGGTTGAGTTTATCGTCGATAAAGATCGTAAGTTCTATTTCTTAGAAATGAACACCCGCTTGCAAGTTGAACACCCTGTAACAGAGAATGTGACGGGCGTGGACCTTGTGGAGCAGATGCTGCGTGTGGCTTACGGTGAAAAGCTGACCATGACGCAGGAAGATGTGACGCTAACGGGTTGGTCCATGGAAACTCGGATATATGCCGAAGACCCATTCCGTGGTTTCTTGCCGTCGATTGGCCGCTTGGTGAAGTATCAGCCACCTGAAGAAACTGACCAAGTGCGTGTAGACACTGGTGTTTATGAAGGCGCTGAAATCTCTATGTTCTATGACCCGATGATTGCAAAACTGATCACAAAGGGTGAAACACGCGAAGAGGCTATTGCCTTACAGCGTAGTGCGCTTGACGAATATTATATCCGTGGTATCGCCCACAATATCCCGTTTTTGGCGGCGCTGATGGCGCACCCAAGGTTCCAATCCGGCGATATGACCACAAACTTCATTGCTGAAGAATACCCTGACGGCTTTGAAGGCGGTGCGCTTTCATCTGCTGTGAAGGAAGCCATGATTGTGGCGGCGACTTTCATTAATGCAGTGCATCAGTCCCGCGCCACACAGATTGAGGGGCAAATTGTTGAGCCTGCCGGGCCTGAAGGTAAGACATGGTATGTAACTATTACTGACGAACAGGTGCTAGCAACTATTGTACTTGTGGAAGACCATGCAGAAGTGTTGGTCGGTGATAAAAACATTGAAATTATCGCAGATTGGATGCCTGGGCAGCCAATATTCCATGCACAGATCGGTGGTACCGAATTTGCGATGGAAGTTGATACTTTGTCGATTGGCTGGCGCTTAACCTGTGACGGTGTTTCTGAGGATGTGCTGGTGCAGACAGAACGTGCTGCGGAATTACTTGCGTTGATGCCGGAGAAAGTCGCCCCTGATACCTCAAACTTACTGTTGTGCCCTATGCCGGGCTTGATTGTTTCTGTTGCGGTGGAAGTTGGTGATGAAGTGAAAGCTGGGCAGGCGCTTGCCGTGGTCGAAGCGATGAAGATGGAAAACATCTTGCGCGCTGAAAAAGATGCTACTGTGAAAGTGGTAAATGCAGCTGCCGGCGACAGCTTGGCTGTGGACGCAGTGATACTCGAATTTGAATAGGTAGGGCGGCATGTTGCGAGATACGGTTCGCATTTTAAAGGATTTAGTGGCTTTTGACACGACCAGCCATTTGTCGAACCTCCAGCTTATTCACTATATTGATGCCTATCTTGATAGCTTCGGCGTTAAATCCAAGCTTGTTCTCAATGCTGAAGGCAATAAAGCCAATCTGATAGCCACCATCGGCCCTAACGTGCCGGGTGGTGTGGTGTTATCAGGTCACACGGACGTGGTGCCTGTGGAAGGGCAAGATTGGGCGACAGACCCCTTTCATGTTGTTGAGAATGGCACACGGCTGTATG
>JAESTR010000035.1 GCA_016763495.1 Kordiimonadaceae bacterium | reverse complement strand
TTACGAGCTATCTAGCGGTAAAAAACTTCATAACGTGGAATTAAGTAGCTTGCTACCAGATGGCGGCCATTTGGCTAACGCCATCGCCATTGACCCAGCAGGCAACGCTTATGTGACGGACAGCCTTTCGCCTATTATTTATAAAGTGGATACAAATGGCAACGCCTCGATTTTCCTGCGGAGCGAGCACTTTGAAGGTAAGGGCATTAACTTGAACGGCATCCTGTACCACCCGGACGGCTACCTGATAACTGTAAAGAAAAACACCGGCACCATGTTTAAGGTCCCATTAGACAAGCCTGAGGCCTTCGAAACCATAGATCTGTCTGAACAGATTAAAGCATCAGACGGACTTGTATTGCTCGACAAAAATTCCTTAGCCCTCATTGCCAACAGCGATTCTAATGGCATGTTTTTGGTCAAAACAACTGATGCATGGGTAACCGCAACAGTAACCCTCAAAAAAAGCTTCCCTGATGACTATGTGACTACTGGCACTATTGCTGACGGTGGTTTGTATGTGCTGCACAGTAATTTGAATAAGCTGAAAATTGACCCAAAAACCAACGATGTGACGGTACGAGCCCCCGCTACAATTGAAAAAGTAGCGACACTTATGCCCTAAGCTTATGGGTATCTATTGATCTTTCTCGCTCACACAGGGTAAAACGCATCGTTGCTCTTAGCGAGCAGCGGTGAAACTGTTTGGACGTTACAATGAGCACGAACCCGGCCTTTATTTTTGATACCACGAGCATGCTGCGTAACAAAGCGCGCGGCAGACGCATGGGAACAGACGGGGATTTTTTGCGGCAGGAAATCGCCGATAGGCTGCAGGACCGACTGCTCGATATCAACCGTACATTTACCGCCCCGCTAGATATTGGCAGTGATTATGGCCGATTATCCGGATGGCAGAATTCAGGAGCATCCATACCAATAAGTGACGCGCCAATCGCTGCCAAGCCAGACAGCCACGACCTTATTGTCTCAAACCTGAATATGCACTGGGTGAACGACTTGCCCGGCCTGCTGGTGCAAATCAACCGCACACTGAAGCCAGATGGCATGTTTATCGGCTCAATGCTCGGCGGTAATACACTCACTGAACTCCGGCATTCGCTGTTGGCGGCCGAAGCAGAGATCACCGGCGGCGCCCATGCGCGCATCATTCCCTTTGCAGAAGTAAAAGACATGGGCAGCCTACTACAACGTGCTGGTTTTACCCTACCGGTTGCCGATACTGACACGCTTACTGCCACCTATGAGCACCCGCTTAAATTGATGAGAGAGCTCCGCGCTATGGGCGAAGCAAATGCACATATTGACCGGCCTAAAACCACCCTGCGGCGTGATGTATTAATGCGTGCGTGTGAGATTTATCAGCGCGACTATTCCAACCCAGATGGTCGCATCCGTGCTACATTCCAAGTGCTTTATATGGTAGGTTGGCATCCGCACAAAAGCCAGCAGAAACCCTTAAAGCCAGGCAGCGCCACGATGCGGCTCGAGGCCGCCCTGAAAGCAACCGCCCCGGCAAAAAATGATAGATAAACACTGCTATTGACGGACTGGAAGCGCGACCTAGCGAATAACCCTCAATCGCGGCCAGCGCTTTAGCCAACCTTTAGCTTTTAAGCGCACATCAAAGCCTTGCGGGTTTTTCGCCTTCATGGCTGGTGCGATGCGCAGAATGTGGTTTTGCAGATCATCAAAACCAAAAGGGGCAACGAACTCATTTTCACGGGTTTCATGTAACCGAACACCAACACTGGTCGCTGTTTCTGGCCAGTACATCAGCGCATTATCGAGCGAAACAAATGGTTCATGGCCGCCAAAGTCATGCATGCGTGCTTGGTTTCTCACCTGCCAGTCAGTATTTGGGTCCGCCGCTTCCAGGTCTGCCTCATAAGCATAGTCGCACTCGGGGCTCACATCGTTCTGGCAAAAATAGACCACATCAACATCTGCTTCCGCAGCTACCGGTTTAGGGTCATACAGAGCATCCCACACTCGGTTACGCACAAAGCCCGCGGCAATAAAACTGGCTTTTGGGCCTATATCAGCCACCAGTTTCAGCTGCTGAAGGGCACGCGCATCAGTGCGGATCAAAATCTCAATAGTCTGTTTGATAGTTTGATTAATCAAAAAAAGTCCCGCAGCATCGCCACAAGCGGGCCGTCAGCTGCCGGCATCTCATACGCGCCTAGATCAGGGATTTTCACCCATTTTGTTTGCTGGCCTTCCATTCCCTGCACCACGCCCTCCCATTTACGGCATACAAACAAAGGCATCAGCAAGTGGAATTTTTCATAAGAATGGGATGCGAAGGCAAAGGGCGCGAGGCAGGCGGCTGTAATATCAATATCCAGCTCTTCTTTACATTCCCTAATGAGGGCCTCTTCAGGCAACTCACCTTCTTCAACCTTACCACCAGGAAATTCCCACATGCCCGCCATGGATTTACCTTCTGGCCGCTGGGCGATAAGCACACGACCATCCCTATCAATCAGCGCGATGGCAGAAACGAAAACAGTTTTAAGGCCAGCGCCTATGCGCACGTTTGGTTCAGGGCATTCATCTATCACGGCAGCATCCATTATTATGTGTCAGGGTGAGGACCATGGGTTAACCGCACGAACCGAAGCGCATGCTATCCGCATAGGCGCCGCATGAAAAGCTGCAAATTTAGCTAGAGCTTTGGTGGGCAAAGAAGCTGCGCCAAACAAGAAAAAGGCATCCCTATGTACCCAAACATAGGGATGCCTTTTAAGCGCCAGAGCAAACGCCCGCGGGCAATAGTCGTATTACACTAGGCCCGAATCAATTAACCAAATTAGCCCCCCAGCCAATCAGGGATTACGTGTAGGCTGCCTCGCGGTATGCCTCTTTTGGGTATGGCCCTTCATTGGCAGCGCCTTCAGTTGTGATGCGCTCTGTTATAATGCGCTGTGCACGCACAACTTCTTTTTTCATATATTCAAGTTCAGCCAGCTTTTCAGCGCCATCACTTGCATAACGACCAAGGGCATCTGTAAGAGCTTCGTCCAGCTCCGTTAGGAACTTCATCTGTATTTCCAAGTTTACTTTGGGCATAAATATCTCCGGCACTGTTTCAACACTGTTCCCCACCGGTTAAACATATGCGAATGGCGTGCCAGAAAATTTTCACTTTAGATACAGATGTTTACAGATAAATACTGAGCCCTCACGGCAAATTTGGCCCAACCAAAGCGCGCTCCCGGTGCTCATACAGGCAAATTTATCCTAGGCCTATGGAACGTAAGAAAAAGCCATTGCGCTATGGCATTTTTAACGTGTCTAAAAGGGCCAAGCATGGAAACCTAAAGTAGAATAGACCGCCTAACTACGGTAATCGGCATTGATGCTGATGTACCCGTGGGTCAAATCACATGTCCAGACTGTGGCACGGCCGTCGCTGATACCTACATGGGCCCGAATATTGATGTTAGTATTCTTCATATAAGCGCTGGCATCTTCTTCGCTGTACTTGCTAGAGACCATGCCGTTAACAGCCACCTGCTGATCACCGATCCAAATTTGTAATTTATCGCGGTCAGCGGCTTCGCCTGCGCGGCCAATCGCCATCACCACGCGGCCCCAATTCGCGTCTTCACCCGCTACAGCTGTTTTTACGAGCGGACTATTGGCAACAGTCAGAGCAATGCGTTTGGCGGCGGCGTCATCTTCAGCGCCTTCAATGGTCACTTCAATAAATTTGCTCGCACCTTCGCCGTCCCGTACCACTTGTTGCGCTAAATTAATCATTACATCAGTAAACTGGCGTTTGAACTCATCAAGGCGCGGATCTGCGATGTCATCTATGATATCATTACCGTTACCGGTCGCAAAAGCATACACCGTGTCATTCGTTGATGTATCACCATCCACTGTCGTGGCATTAAAGCTTTTGTCCGTCGCCTCTAACAGAATCGCTTGCAGGCACTCTGGCGTTACGGATGCATTGGTGAAGACAAAACCCAGCATGGTGGCCATATCTGGCGCTATCATGCCTGAGCCTTTTGCAATGCCCGTAATGGTAATAGGGCGGCCTGCAATATCAGCCACTTTACTACAACCTTTTGGGAATGTGTCAGTGGTTGAAGTGGCTGTGGCCGCATCTTTCCAAAGCGCGCCAGAAAGCCCTGCATAAATACGTGGCAGGTATTTTTTAAAACTACTCACATTCAGGGGTTCACCAATAACGCCGGTAGAAGCAAGTACCACTTCTTCCGGTGCGCAGCCAACAACATCAGCGGCAATTTTTGCGCTTTTTTCAGCTGCCTTTTTACCCTTTGAACCTGTGAAAGCGTTGGCATTGCCCGCATTAACCAGCAAACACCGGATACGTCCGCCCGTTTCACCAAGAGCTGCTTTTGACCAATCCACTGGCGCGGCTGGCATTTTTGACTTTGTAAACACACCTGCCGCAGCCGTGCCTTTAGGAAAAACAGCCATGAATAAATCTGGCCGTCCTTTATATTTCAATCCAGCAGCGACGGCTCCAAACTCAACACCTGCTACAGGCGACATGTTTGGAAAACTAGCGGGCGCTAACGGTGAAATAGGCAACTCAGACATACTAAAGCTCAATCTTAAAATACACATGGGCGCTACACACCCTTAAACTTGCAACATTTTTAACCATACCGGACCCGGAACAACACGTAGCGGCGCGGATAATGCCTTTATAATGCATCAGCTTCAAGCGCATTCCCATATATAAACCCAAATATAAACAATGTTTGATGCAAAGTTTGCTGCTGTTAGGTTGACAGAGCCCTATGTGACACTTATCTGTGCCTCTCATTCCACTGTCGATTTAGTTTATATATACCGGCAAATAATGTTAAGAGCTTTCCCAAAGTTTTGGTGGAAAGCCAAAGTAAAAAATATCAGCCCTCACCACCTAATTATGGGGCGCAGGGGCGGACCGGGAAAATACCTATGCTTGGACTTGGTAAAATCGTTAAAAAGATGTTTGGCTCAGCTAATGAGCGATATCTTAGCAAGCTGCAACCAACAGTAGATGCTATCAATGCTCTTGAGCCAGAAATTGAAAAGCTCTCTGACGATGCACTGAAAGCCAAGACCCAAGAATTCCGTGACCGCCTGGATAAAGACGAAACTTTAGAGTCCCTGCTTGTTGAAGCTTTTGCCGTTGTCCGCGAAGCTTCAAAACGCGCCATTGGCCTGCGCCATTATGATGTGCAGCTTATTGGCGGCATGGTGCTAAACGATAGCAGCATTGCTGAAATGAAAACCGGGGAGGGTAAAACCCTTGTTGCAACGCTGGCTGCATACCTGAACGCTCTACCCGGCAAAGGTGTGCATGTTATAACAGTGAATGACTATTTGGCCGAACGTGACGCTGAATGGATGAGCCAAATTTATAGCTTCCTCGGCCTTACAACAGGTGTGATTGTACCGGGGAAATCAGACGAAGAGCGCCGTGAAGCCTACGGTGCAGACATTACCTATACAACGAACAACGAGTTAGGTTTTGACTATCTGCGCGATAATATGAAATTCCACCAGTCTGAAATGGTGCAGCG
>JAESTR010000034.1 GCA_016763495.1 Kordiimonadaceae bacterium | reverse complement strand
GCCACAGTTACTCAGCGAGAAGATACTGCGCGGCGGCTTGCTCTTGAACTAGCCGAGCGTATCCACCGTCGGCTCGCAATTCAGTTTTCCAGAAATTAAGTGACGGGATGATGCGTTGAAAGTTAAACCACGCGATATCCCTGCCTTAGTGAAAGACATCGGCCCAAAAGTGCGGGCGGTGCTCGTGTTTGGCCGGGATGAAGGCATGGCACGCGAGCGTGCTGACCTGATTAGTAAACAAATAGCACCTGATTTGAGCGATCCATTTCAGGTAGCAAAACCTTCTTCTGATGATGTCAAAAATGCTCCGTCTCTGTTGCTTGATGAAGTTACCGCTATTTCTATGATGGGCGGGCGTCGCCTTGTGCGCATGGACGGCGTTGGTAACGAAGTGACTGACCCTGCAAAATTGGTACTTGAGAGCAGGCTTGGGGATGGTTTGCTGGTTATGACAGCGGGTGACCTTAAGCCCAGCTCTAGCATTCGTAAGCTGTTTGAAGGCCACAAAGCAGCGCTTGCCATAGCGTGTTATGAAGACAGCTCCCGTGACTTGATGGGCTTGGTGCAGTCCGTTATGGCGGATGCGGGGCTTACCGTCACGCAGGATGCGGTGGCCTACTTGGTGGATAATCTAGGCAGTGACCGCATGATTTCGCGTGGAGAGCTGGACAAGCTTGTACTTTATAAAGGCCAAGAAGGCAGGCAGGTTACGTTAGCTGACGCAGAAGCCTGTGTGGGCGATACTGCGGCCTTAGGGCTTAACCAAATTGCTGAAGCCGTGACTGCTGGTGATTTGCAGCGGCTCGAAAAACTGCTTGAACGCGCGCGGGTCTCAGGTGAAAATGCTATTGCCATTATTCGCACCTTGCAAAATCGTATGATGCGTTTGCATCTCGCACGTGGTCATGTGGATTGTGGCATGAGCCCCGGTGAAGCGATTGGGAAACTGCGCCCGCCGGTGTTTTTTGGCGAACGAGATAAATTTCAGCGAGAAGTTTCCATGTGGCCTGCCAGTAAAGCAGAACAAGCTCTCGGTATTTTAATGGAAGCTGAGCTTGAGTGCAAAACTACGGGCAACCCGGCTGATGTAATATGCGCGCGGGCTTTGTTACGGCTTACAAAAGCAGCGCGTTAGTTTTACGAATTTAATGAATGTATTATTGGGCGGTACGGTAGACTTATGAAAATCTGTTTTTTTGGCGATAGTTTTGTGAATGGCACAGGCGATGATGAATGCCTTGGCTGGACAGGCCGTATTTGTTCTGATGCGCGTAAGTCTGGTAATGGCATCACCCATTATAATTTAGGTGTACGCGGCGATACGAGTGCGGACATTATGGGGCGCTGGCACCAAGAAGCGGGGGCCCGTATGACATCCGGCGATGATGGGCGGCTTATTTTCTCATTCGGGGCGAACGACTGCGCACTAGCTGATGATGGCCGCGCGCGTTTGCCGCAAAATGACAGGCTTAAAAACGCGCGCTCGATCTTTGTGGCTGCGCCAAAATCATGGCCAACCTTGGTTGTTGGGCCTTTACCTATTGCTGATGACGCTGTGGCTAATAAACGAATCTCAGATCTCTCTCGACAAGCTGGCGTATTTGCTAAAGCTCATAAAGTGCCTTACTTGGATGTGTTTTCGATAGTGAAAGACAGTGAAATCTGGCGGGAAGAGTGTACGGCTGGTGACGGTGTGCACCCAGGTGCTGGTGGTTATCAGGTAATAGCTGATTTAGTCTCTGGATGGGATGCATGGCGAAGTTGGCTTAACTAAGCCTGCACCGCCTTGCCGAATTTTAGGCTTGTGGTGGTTTTTCGAAACCGGTGATCAAGGCACTTTGTCTTTCATTTGTGGGCAATGCTCGCCTACTTTAAGTGTAACTTTATGGGATTGGCCAAGACTTTCAGTGTTGGACTGCTGTGTTGACATGCTATTATCGTATAAGCGCTTGGCTAGATAAATCATATCAGTATGTTGGTGGTTATGGTGCGTTCTCTTAAGCCGGTCATTTGGGTGCTACATGCTGGAATGCCCGAAAGTTGACTGCAACCGGTTGATGAAAGCATAAAATAGCTCAGGAAATCGTTGGTGAGCAAAAGAAAAACCGGCAACCCATTTCTGAGTGCCGGTTTTTAATTCTTTGGGCAAACGCCCGGTCAAATGCCCTGATCAGCAGCCCTAATTAATTGGTGCTGACTCAGGTGCTGCTGCTGTTTCGCCGCCTTCTGCCTGAGTTGCTTCTTGAGCAAGCTGAGAGCGATAAAGCGCTTCAAAATTAATTGGCTCCAGCAACAATGGCGGGAAACCACCGTCGCGAGATGCGTCAGCCACAATGCGGCGCGCAAATGGGAACATAAGGTTTGGTGCCTGAATAAGAAGGAAAGGCTTAAGAGCATCTTCTGGCAAGTTGCGAATACCAAACAAAGAGCCGTAAGAAAGCTCAACAACAAAAGCAACTTGCTCTGTGCCGTCTTCAGCTTTCTGTGTTGCTTTAGCTGTGATTTTTAATTCAACTTCATAAACTTCGTCATTCACCTGACGCACGCCAACATTTACATTAACGTCGATAGCAGGCTTCGATGCAGACTGGGCCTGTAAGCTTGCTGGGGCATTCGGGTTTTCGAATGAAAGGTCACGCACATATTGTGCAAGTACACCTGCCTGTGGTCCTTCAGCGCCTTCTGGTGCCGGGCCGCCTACTGGCGTTTGTGGGTTATCAATTTTTTTATCATCAGCCATTTTTTTAACTCTTTAAGTTTATCTGCCACCCTCCCAGACAAACCGGATTGGCGTGTATGGGAAGAACGGCTAGCATGCTTTTTTATTTTGAACAATAATTTAGTGCTTCGATTCCACAGGATTCGCTAAATTTCCTTGTCTCTGGCGTTGGTTTGCTCTGTTTCCGACGGATCGTTTATATCTTTGGTCGAATTTTCCTGTGTACCGGTTTCTTGAAACTCACCATCAATAATCATACCCCCGCCAAGATTATCACTGGTTTCATCTGTGGGTGTGTTTGAGAAAGGGCCGCCTTGCTTCTGCGCGCGCGTACGAACCACCATGTGGGCCAATCCAGCGCGGCCAAGCATCAGCCTTATAAAGGGTAATAACAACAATGCACCGATGGTGTCAGTGATGAAACCCGGTATAAATAAACAGATACCTGCGATCAG
>JAESTR010000033.1 GCA_016763495.1 Kordiimonadaceae bacterium | reverse complement strand
TCTACCAACTGAGCTAATCGCCCACATAATCATGTGGTGAGCGCGCTTTTAGGACCATTTTCAAACTGTGTCCAGCCCTAAATGTCCTAACTCAATAACTTTTGTCACTAAGCCCTGTTTAATTCCCAAACTGCAGTGGTTTAGTAAACCACACTGCGAAGGTTTTCCGACACAAACGCAGCAGATATAACCGAATCACACGCATAAAAAAACGGCCGGAACCTAAGATCCAGCCGTTTTAAAAGATTGTAAACAAATGTTACTTGTTTACTGCATCTTTGAGGCCCTTACCGGCCTTGAATTTAGGCTGCTTTGACGCAGGAATATCAATTTCCTCGCCAGTACGTGGGTTGCGGCCTTTAGTTGCCTTGCGGTCTGCAACTGCAAAGGTACCAAAACCTACCAGACGGACATCACTGCCGCCTGAAAGAGCGCCAGTTATTGTTTCGAATACTGCGTCCACTGCTTTACCAGCGTCTGCTTTTGAAAGTTCTGCTGCGTCTGCAACATTTGCTACTAGATCGTTTTTGTTCAAGGTTTCCCCCTCTATGTTTAAGAGTGTCGTTATCACTCTCTTCGAAATGCGAATGCAGTGTAAGCTTGGTAAATCCATAATGTCAAAGCCTAAAACGGCAGAAAACTGCGGTTTTTAAACTTTTTTTCCTTGAACTTTACCAAACTTGCTTACAGACGCTTAATGAGTCGTCAATTCTGAGCCATTTTTACCACCATCACCAACTAAATCAGCGAGTTCTTTTGCCTCATCCCACTCAATGGGCTCGAATGGCTTAACAAGCGCATGAGATAAGACTTCATCAATTGTAGAAACGGCAATGATTTCAAGGCCTTTCTTAACATTATCAGGTATTTCAGCAAGGTCTTTTTCATTCTCTTTCGGGATCAAAACCTTAGTGACACCTCCCCTCAAAGCAGCCAAAAGCTTCTCCTTCAGGCCGCCAATTGGCAGTATCATGCCGCGCAACGTCATCTCGCCAGTCATGGCAATATCCTTACGAACTGCGATGCCTGTAAGCACAGAAATGATAGAAGTACACATTGCACCACCTGCAGAAGGGCCATCTTTTGGTGTTGCGCCCTCAGGTACATGGATATGTATGTCGCGTTTTTCAAAGAATCGCGGGTGGATGCCATATTCCACACAGCGTGAATGCACATATGACCGAGCCGCCTGAATTGACTCTTTCATCACATCACCAAGCTTACCGGTAGTTTTGATCATACCCTTACCGGGTACTACAACCGCTTCAATAGCTAAAAGCTCGCCGCCAACACGTGTCCAAGCCAAGCCGGTTGTCAAACCAACCTGATCTTCATCTTCTGTTTGGCCAAAGCTATGTTTACGAATACCAGCATATTGGGCCAGATTACGCGATGTAACAGCGATTTTCTCTTTCGACCCTTCAACAATTTCTTTCATAGCCTTACGCATCAACTTCGCAAGCTCTCTTTCAAGCGAGCGAACGCCGGCTTCACGGGTATAATACCTAATAATATCGCGCACAGCCCCATCAGAAATGGACCATTCGCCATCCCGAAGGCCGTGATCTTTAACAGCCTTATCAATTAAATGGCGTTTGGCAATCTCAAGCTTTTCATCTTCAGTGTAGCCTGACAGCTGTATAATTTCCATCCGGTCCAACAAAGCCTGTGGCATATTTAGGGAATTAGCCGTTGTCACAAACATAACATTGGAAAGATCGTAATCAACTTCCAGATAATGGTCGTTAAATTTGCTATTTTGCTCGGGATCTAGCACTTCAAGCAGTGCTGACGCTGGGTCACCCCGGAAATCCTGGCCCATTTTGTCGATTTCATCAAGCAGGAATAGCGGATTTGTTGTGCCTGCCTTTTTCATAGACTGCATTACTTTACCAGGCATAGACCCTATGTAGGTACGGCGGTGACCACGGATTTCTGATTCGTCCCTAACGCCCCCAAGCGAAAAGCGAATAAACTCACGCCCCGTGGATTTCGCTATAGACTTACCCAGTGATGTTTTACCAACCCCCGGCGGGCCAACGAGACAAAGAATCGGGCCTTTGATTTTGTTGGTGCGTTGTTGCACGGCCAAATATTCAATAATGCGTTCTTTAACCTTCTCTAATCCGTAATGATCAGCATCCAGCCTGACTTCTGCTTGTTTGATATCTTTACGAATACGGCTTTTCTTACCCCAAGGAACCGTTAGCATCCACTCTAGGTAATTTCGCACGACAGTAGCTTCAGCTGACATAGGGCTCATTGCTTTTAGCTTTTTGAGCTCACCCATACATTTTTCACGGGCTTCTCTGCTGAATTTTGTCTCAGCAATTTTATCTTCAAGCTCTTGCGTTTCCTCGCGGCCATCATCACCTTCGCCCAGCTCTTTCTGAATAGCCTTAAGTTGCTCATTCAAATAATATTCACGCTGAGTTTTCTCCATCTGGCGTTTGACACGGCCACGGATTTTCTTTTCAACTTGCAGAACGCCAATTTCGCCTTCCATATAGCTGTAGATTTTCTCCAAACGCGCCGCTACCGAAACAGAAGACAAAAGCGCCTGCTTATCATCTATTTTCAAGGCAAGGTGAGAGGCGACAGTATCAGCCAGTTTGCCAGGATCATCAATTTGCGTAACTGTTATAGGTACTTCAGCCGGGATTTTTTTATTGAGCTTCACATAATGCTCAAACTGGCTAATCACCGAGCGAGACAAAGCTTCAATCTCAGCTTCATCGCCCTCTTCTCCCGCAAGCAACGTTGCCCGAGCTGCGAAATAGTCATCTTCTTTTACAAATTCCTCGATGCTTGCGCGGTTAAAACCTTCGACCAACACTTTAACAGTGCCATCCGGTAATTTAAGAAGCTGCAAAACAGACGCAACGGTACCAACCTCATACACATCTTCAGGAGAAGGATCGTCCTCGCTAGCATCTTTTTGAGCGACGAGAAGTATTTGTTTGTCTTTTGACATCACTTCTTCAAGTGCCCGAACCGACTTATCCCGGCCAACAAATAAAGGGACAATCATATGGGGAAATACAACAATATCCCTTAATGGCAAGACAGGTAGGACAACAGTGTTAATTGGGTCGTCGGTTTCGTCGGACATGGAATGAGGCCTTAAAAATTCAAGAATAGCTACTAATAGCGAACTTAGGTTAAATCTCCCCTAATACGAAAGAAAAAGACGCTTAAAAGCGCCTTTAACACAAAATTCACCATATTTTAGATAGATAAGCACGATATCAGGACTTACAAGCCCAATTTTGGCGTTTAAAGCACACCAATTAGGCGGATTGATCTGCTTCTTCGCGCCTTTCAGCGTAAATAAACAACGGACGGGTGTCCGAATCCACAACTTCGGCGTTGACTACGATCTCTTCAACGCCTTCAAGTGTTGGCAAATCAAACATCGTATCCAGCAAAGTGTCTTCCATTATGGAACGAAGACCACGAGCACCAGTATTAGGGTCTATCGCTTTGCGTGCAACTGATACGAGGGCATCATCAGTGAATGTCAGTTTCACATCTTCCATATCAAACAAAGCTTGATACTGCTTCAAAAGTGCATTCTTCGGCTCAGACAGAATCTCGATAAGCGCGCCTTCGTCCAAGTCTTCAAGCGTAGCAATAACAGGTAAACGCCCAACAAATTCCGGGATCAACCCAAATTTGAGCAAATCTTCAGGCTCTGTTTCTTTGAAAAGCTCACCAGTCTTACGGTCATCAGGCCCAACAACAGTCGCACCAAAACCAATAGACTTACCTTGCAAACGGTTAGTGATCACTTTATCCAAGCCCGCGAATGCACCGCCACAGATGAAAAGGATGTTGGTCGTATCAACCTGCAAAAATTCTTGCTGCGGATGCTTGCGCCCGCCTTGGGGCGGCACACTAGCTACAGTACCT
>JAESTR010000032.1 GCA_016763495.1 Kordiimonadaceae bacterium | reverse complement strand
TTAGTGTCGTCCGTTTTTTCTTCTTTGTCATCAAAACCATCATTGTCGCCGATGGGACCGATTGTCGATTGTGCTTCATTCAGCAAATAGGTTGTAAGGTCCGTTAATTCCTGAGCTGAAATTGTGGCATCAAGACTGACTGTTACGCTTTCAATTAATCGCGTAATTTTATTCGTTACTTCTGCGTGGTCTGCCATGCGCAGTTCGTCGGCTGTGAAAGTATCCTTTAATTTTGACGCTGCTAAGACAGATATTTTTTCCACTTGATTGGTGTTGCCAGTGGTTTCGCCAATTTCGCCAATTTTATTAGTGCCGGTAGCTGCATCAATATCTACCATTTGAGCCACAGGCTTTTGTGGGTCATTGGCCTCAACGATATGGTCGTGGGAAAGTGCAGCTGCGTCTTCACCAATAGCGTCAGACGGGCGGCGCACACTAGTACGGCCAAAGCCGCCACCAGCTTTTTTTGTGCTCTGTCTTTTTTTCCCAAACGCTTGAGACTTCATAGTTTATATTCACCTAACCCAGATTGCTGCAGGTTTATTTTTTGAGTAATTTATCTAGCCATGATTTGGCATCACTACCGTCATCATCTGACTTGGGGCCAAACAAGCCTGCTACTGATTTATAGGAATTTGCTAGTTTACTGGCGGGGCTTTGCTCACTAACGATGGTGCCGTGCTGCGCGGCCATAAAAGTGCTTTTTTCATCGCCGGGTATTTGGATAGCAACATTATGTTCAACTGAGTTTTCGAAGTCTTTTTCTTCGACTTCGCCACCACCATTACTGACTTTGTTTGCGATTAAGTGGAGATTTGTATTTGGGGCATAATTCTTGATGTGAGCTTTCAGCCGAATGCAATCTCGTGCGGCGCACAATGTATAGTCTGTCAGCAAAATTATGTCAGATGCTGTTTGCAGAATGCTGGAATGGTCAGCGAGCATTTGCCGCGGTAAATCCACGATAACATTCCGGTAATTGTCTGCCATTGCTTTGATAAGCTGTTCAAGTGCGCCTTCTGTAGGCAGGTGCATGCTACCCACAGCGGCTTCCGCGCATAAGATAGCGAGATTTTCATGCGGTTTGACCACTGCGCGTTCAAGGAACAAGCTATCAACTCTACTTGGGTTTTCCAATGCGTCAGCTAGTCCGCGCCCCGGTTCCAGATCAAATTGCATCGCGGATGTACCAAAGTATAAATCCAAGTCAAGCAATGCTGTTGGCTGGTTTTGGTTGGCTTTTAACCATGCGATATTCGCTGCAAGTGAGCTTGCGCCTACGCCGCCCCTAACGCCGAGAACAATAACGTTGTTGCCGTCGCCGGTAGGTGTTTCGTCTTCAACTTCTTCGGAAGTATCGAGAGCTTCAATCGCAGCTAGAAAAGCTGCTCGCATTAGGTCAGTCGATAGAGGCTTTATCAAATAGTCATGCACGCCAGCATTCAATAAGTCCCTGTAAAGCCCTATGTCATTGGTCTGGCCAATTGCAAGTACAACTGTGCCTTCCTCGCATACGTCAGCCAAAGCCTGTACATCGGCCCGAGGGTCGTGGCACTCTGATATATCTACCAGTAAAAATTCAGGACAAGGCATTGCCCCCAAAGCGCGCACGGAAGCCGCGATGCCACCTTGAAAAATCATGCCCGGAGACCAATTATGCTCAGCAACAATTGGTTTTAAAAGTTGCGCTGATACATCATCACAAACATACGCTGCGAAATATTCTCTTTCGCCTGCTGCTCTTGCTGCTCTTGCCATCTTCTTACCCCCTTACTTTTTCGCTGCCGCTCGGGCGTTGGTGATTGCTTGGAGGCCACTCAATGAAAGTGTCATTGCAGGCACAGCCGACTTGGGGGCTTTAACCTTGGGTTTATAAATTGCTCGAACAGCTGCGGCCGAAGATGCCCCACTGGAGTAGCCTGAAATCAAGTCTCGCGGGTTGGCAATCATCAAGCCTAAATTGGCAATATTAGCGCAACCATGAAAAGGGCTGTCATTGTTACGGCTGTTGTTGTCCGCTTCTGGCAACCATTCGCCGCATCGCGGCGTTGATACGATGTAGCGCTCCACATACAGCATAACAGCACCTTTGTTAGGTTTGACACCAAGCGCACTTTGGCCGCCATAAACTAACCCCAGTTTGCGCAGGTATTCTTCAATCGCGTCAATGCGGTGTGTCGGAACCTCTGGTCCATCGAGCAGAATGACATCAGCGTAGCTTACTTCCACACTGGAAAGAAAACTGGCGAGCGCACCACTAGTGACAGAGGATAGGCTATCTGTACCGTCCTCTTCGGCTTTAATTTCATGGGGCAGCCGCACCATCTGTATCGTATTACGGACAACGGGGTCTTTCAGCGACGGCGTGCCCACATCAGTATGATAACACGCGGTGAGCAGGCCAAAAAGCGGCACTATCATTGTTAGTTTTCTAAGGTTTAAAATGGTTTTCATTTCAATGCCTTTCTAATCTAAGCGGAAGCCAGCGCGATTTTTCAGCGATGGGCCGGATTTTTGGTCAAGGTTGATTGCGCCTTTTGGCTGAGTAGGAACCCAGCGGCGCCCTGTCATGAAGCGTTCCATGTCACCTGGTACTTTGAAGTTGTCGGTTGGCAGTATAATTTGCCTGTGAGACACGGGACGTACCAGATAAGGCGTTACGACAATCAGCAGCTCAGTTTCTTCTCTACGAAATTTTTCTGAACGAAAGAGGGCACCAAGGATTGGAATACTGCCAAGCCCCGGGTATTTGTTGCCGTCTTGCACCACGTTGTTACGGATGAGGCCCGCAATTGCGAATGATTGCCCGCTACCCAACACAACAGTTGTTTCAGCACGTCTAGTACTGATGGAAGGGATGCTGATACCTGCAATACGGATGGCACCAGCAGTGGACAAATCACTGACCTCAGGCTTTACATGCAATGAAATGCTACCTGAATTTAACACTGTTGGTGTGAACTCAAGCTTTACGCCAAATTCACGGTACTCAATACCCAGGCCATCTCTGGTGGGGATAGGGATTGGAAACTCGCCGCCCGCCAGAAAGCTTGCAGACTGGCCGGAAAGGGCCGTTAAGTTTGGTTCTGCAAGAACTTTGATAAAGCCGTCTTGGTCAAGTGCATCAATGGCAGAATTCAGATCTAACCGGCCAGAGAGTAACTGGCCAAACAAAGCGCCACCTTCTGAAGCCCGCCCGAAAACCTCAAGAGGTAGTTCTGTGATGGGGTCCAGGATAAGGTTGGATACATCTCTGCCTGTGGCGATACCAAAGCCTATATTGGAGCCTGAGAAAAAGCCTTCCCAGCTAATGCCAAGTTGCTTGAGGACCGAACGTGATATTTCAGCCATACGGACCCGTAAATTCACCTGTGTTGCCTGCATCACATTCAAACTGTTCATCACTGACTCAGTGTTCAAGATTGTACGCGTCAGTTGTTCCGCAGTGGCCGCTTCTGCAGGGGACCCTACATTGCCTTGCAAGATCACTAGGTTGCCAAGCGCAGATACTTGAATTGGCACGCCTGGTAACAATTGATTAAATGCCCCTCGCAAAGCCGTTAGGTTGCGCGTTACGCTGACAGTGGTGCTAAACAGGGTGTTGTCATCCTTATCAAGCGCGTAGAAAGTGGTCTGGCCTTGAGCTTTCCCGAATATATAGATCACGCGGTTAGACTTTACCTGCACGTCAGCGACGTCCGGGTTGGCGATAAACACTTCTGACGCCGGCCTGTCGAGCCTAATGAGTGTGCCCTTGTTAATTTCGATAACTAGGTTACCGGTTGTAGGTTCAAGTAGTTGCGCGCCTTCGTCAGCGCGTAGGCTATTTGCCGCAGCACCATTGTGAGCTGGGAACATGAGCACCATCACTACGAGTAGTTTCGTCATAAAATTAAATTTGAGGCTCATTGGTCTGATCCTCCTATCTCTTGGTCATCGCCGAGCGTTACAATGTTGACTTTGCTGCCTCGGGTTACACGAACTGATGAGGAATCTATGGCGTTTAACGCGGGTAAAAATGCGCTTATTTCACTGCCGGTTGAATGGCTGCTCGTCGTTGTAATAGGGGGACTATCCGGGTTTGCGCTTGGTTCAACACCGGTTTGCGCTAGTGAACGTAGACTTAAGGACAATGTGCCTAAGTTGCTTAGTAGTGTGACTTTTTCTGCCATTTTTGGTGTAACTTCGAGTGTCGCCGTTTTCGCGATTTTTACTTTGGAATCAGTGATGGTTTTTTGGTCAACGGCTAATACACGCACATTTTGAAATACGGTTTCGGCGATCTGATGGACTTCCGAGCGCGATACTTCAATTGCATGGGTCAAAATGACATCCACTCTGTCGCCTGGGAATATAAAGCCACCAATGCCTGTTGTTGGCGAAAGCTTCACGCTTACGGCACGCATGCCGGGCGTTAGAATTGCAGCCAAAAACCCGCGCTCGCCTTGAGAGACGATAGCCGTTTTTGTGACAGGTTCACCAGTAGTGATAGGCGCACGCACGACTTTGCCGTGTACAATTTTAATCTCGTCCTTTTTCCTGATGTAATATGCAGTGCTCAGGCCTTTTTCAGGCCAAGGCTGCCAGACAACATCTTCTGGCTTAAGGATTGTACCGACATGCAAATCTCGTTTGGCGACCAGTATTTTAGAAGCTGGTATCTGTGTTTTTGTTACTTGCGCAGTTTGGGCTTGTTGCTGCACGTTCGACAAGAAGGAACGCGTGAACATCACCACCAGTATAACACCGACAGTAGCAAGTAAGATTAATATAAGCCCTCTGGGGTTCATAATCCC
>JAESTR010000031.1 GCA_016763495.1 Kordiimonadaceae bacterium | reverse complement strand
TTCCCTCTGCCGATGCCGACATAGTCGAAACCTTTAGCAGCCATGTCTGCATTGCTGTAGATATTACGCAAGTCGACTAATAGTGGGCTTTTCATAAGTGTGCGCACACGGAGAAAATCAAGCGCTCTGAATTGGTTCCATTCTGTAATGATAACCACGGCGTCTGCGTCTTTTAGCGGCCCATATGGGTCGTCATAGAAGGTAACATCATCCAGCAGGCCTTTGGCTTCATCCATTCCTTTAGGGTCATGGGCGTGAATGCTGGCGCCGTGTTTTTGTAATGCGGGGATGATATCAAGGCTGGGGCTTTCGCGCATATCATCAGTGTGGGGCTTAAAGGTCAAACCAAGCACCGCGATTTTCTTACCTTCAACAGTGCCGCCACAGGCTGAAATTACCCGTTCAGCCATGGCAATTTTGCGTTTTTCATTCACTTCAACCACTGACCGCACGATGCGCATCGGCACGCCGTACGTGTCGGCTGAATGCACAAGTGCGCGCGTGTCTTTTGGGAAGCAACTGCCGCCAAAGCCGGGGCCAGCATGTAAAAATTTGCTGCCAATGCGTTTGTCGAGACCAATGCCTTTGGAGACTTGCTGTACGTCTGCGCCAACTTTCTCGCAGAAGTCAGCCATTTCATTGATGAAACTGATTTTCGTGGCTAGGAAGGCGTTGGCTGCATACTTGGTTATTTCAGCTGTTTCAATATTGGTGAACAGAATGGGGGTTTCGTTAAGAAAAAGTGGCCGATACAGGGCTTTCATAACAGCCTGTGCCGCGTCACTTTCAAGGCCAACAACAACTCTGTCAGGGCGCATAAAGTCTTCAATTGCTGCCCCTTCACGCAGGAATTCAGGGTTTGATGCCACATCAAACAAAGCGTCATCGATCAAGCCGCTCAAACGTTTTTTGATCTCGGCCCCGGTGCCGACAGGCACGGTGGATTTGGTGATGATCACTGTGTAGCTACTGATATAGTCGGCAAGCTCTTCTACTGCGGCAAATACATATTGCAGATCTGCATGGCCATCTCCGCGCCTGCTTGGTGTGCCAACAGCGATAAAAACAGCCTCTGCACCGTCCATCGCTTTTTTTAGGTCGGTAGTAAAAAATAGTCTTTTCGCAGCGCAGTTGCGTGTAACTAGGTCTGTCAAGCCGGGCTCGTAAATCGGGACTTCACCTTCAAGCAGTTTTTGTATTTTCCCAGTATCTTTGTCCACACATGTAACGGTGTGACCAAATTCAGAAAAACAGGCCCCAGATACAAGTCCTACATACCCAGTACCAATAACTGCTATTTTCATCGATCAATCCTTTAATCTTGCTGCAAAGAAAGGCATTGAGTTTGCCTTACCCACCGCAGATTTATTACGAGTAGTCACAGAATACTCACAGAATATTATCAGAACCTTTCCGAAACATATACGGGGTGTTCCTTAGAAAGTTTTCTACATCGCTTTGTTATATATTGCCACCTTCTGCTAACTATTAATTATGGCCTAGCGGTGATTGTGATACGATTTTTTAGCATAATCCGGCAAAAGTCTATTATTTGCGAAGGGTGAATGCTTTTGTGGGCGTATAACTTTTGAAATAGAAAACTGCTGGTAAGGCGTTTGGTGCAGCAAGACAATAGTACCGACAGCGATGAAGCTCTTGTCGTACGCATAATGGATGGTGACCGTTATGCGTTCAATATGCTTGCTGTGCGCCATGGTATTAGGTACCGGATGTTGGCTTACAGGGTAGTCAACAATATGGCGTTGGCAGAAGACATTGTGCAGGAATCCTTCGTAAAACTTTGGACCCATGCTCACAGGTTTGATGCCGCTAAGTCTAAATTTACCACATGGTTTCACCGACTGGTGCTGAACCGTTGTTTAGATGCAAAACGTAAACGACAGTTTGAAACTTTGCCTGAAGGCTATGACATAGTGGATAAAAGCCCATCTGCGGAGGCTCAGATCGAGCACGCGGAGGATACACGGAAACTGTTGGCTGCCATCAACACTTTGCCTGAGCGACAAAAAATAGCGATCACTTTGAGCTATTTTGATGGGTTGTCAAACTTGGAAGCCGCAGCTGTGATGGATTTGAATATAAAAGCGTATGAATCACTTCTGGTGCGCACCCGCGCCAAATTGCGCCAAATATTAATGACTGAGAAGGATGAGCTGCTAGCAGCGCTCGGGTAGGTTTTTATGGTTGATAGAATGAACATAAATCAGTTTGAGCAACACCTAGACACATGGGGTGCTGATATAGTGCTTTGGCCTGCCGATATGCAGGCAGCAGGTTTTGCATTTGCTAAAACAGCTGATGGGTTGGCTTTATTGCAAGCTGAACAGCGGCTGGCCAATGTGCTTTTCTCCCAATCTACCGTGTCGGTGACGACCGATGTTGATGCTGATGGTTTTCTGGTTAGGTTGCAGGAAATTCCACTGCAATATGACCAGCAGCAGCCTTTTCAGGTTCGTATTTTAAAACCCATCCAAAGGTTTTTACACAGTTTAGACATTGAAATGTCCCCGGCTTTACTCATGTCGCAGGCTGCAATGTTTCTGGTGGTGTTAGGTTTGGGCGTCATGGTTGGTTTTGGCGGTCAGTTGGAAGCCAAACCTGAAAATTTTGCCGGTACCATAGAGAATGCGGTGGCTGAAGTGGACATCAGCGAAGAATTATTTTTGGCGGCAGGTGATGCAAACCAGCTTGATATCGCACCAGAAGAAGGCAGAGAGTGAGCCAAATGACACGTAATATGAAATTGATATTGGCTATATTGGGGGTTTCTCTAATGCTGAATGTATTTGCTTTAGGGCTTTATATTGGCAAAGGGTTTCGTCATCCTTCTCCGCATAAAATGATGATGCGCCCTTCTCTGGATTTTAATTTGAAAAAAATAGAGCGGCACCTTGACCCTGAAAGTCGCAAAAAAGTTAAAGTGTTACTTAAAAAGCAACATCATGAATTGAGGAAGCGGTATCGTGATTTAGGCGCGCTTGAAAAGGAAATTAAAGCCACTATCAGCGCAGAAACCGTTGATAAGGAAGCTTTGGTGGCCGCACTGGCTGAATTGTCTGAGCAAAAACAAAAGCTGCACTCCCCGCGCCGTGAAGTAATCCTTCAAGTGATTGCGGAATTGGACTTGGAAACACGAAAAGTGCTTGCTGAAAGCATGTTCCGCAAACGCGGCTGGAAGAAAAAGCATATGAGACCGCGAGATTTTAGGCGTGATTGCGCGCCCGGTGACCGACAGAAAAGTGAGGTTTCTTCGGCTGAGACCAAACCATGTTCGAAAGCAATGGATAGCCAGTAGTTATTGCGAGTAAAGTGACCCTTCAAAATTGGTTTAAGTAAATCCGAAAATTGGCCGTAAAAGGCCAAAGTCAGCCAAAAATCGACTCTGACACCACACTGTGATATAGTTCTCTTATGACGAGCGGAGCCATTTTGCCGTCCACGGGTGCAACACCGCCGGAATTTCAGAGATCTGCAATTCCAGCGCATTTGCGACCCAAGGGGCCCGATGCCGCTGTTCAGGCTGTTCCTGAGCAGGCTTCTGTTGTGCCTCCGCCCGTGCGCGCTCCCGTAGAATTTCCACAAAGTCCAACTGGCCAGCAAGGCGACCCAAGTGATCAACCGCCTAGAAATAGCGGCGAGCAGTTGGCTAAAGCTGCCAATTTGGGCGGTGCATCTGCGGTGGTGGTGCAAATTCAGGAAGCTCGTGACGTAACTGCCCCAAGCAGAGCTGTTCCGAAAAATGCAGATTCTCTTGAGCAAAACGGCCTGACCGATGAAGAATTGTCTGCAGTTAGTCGGTTAAAAGGCAGAGACCGGGAAGTACGGGCCCATGAGGCTGCACATGCAACAGCAGGTGCTGGCTATACGGGTGCGCCGTCCTATGAATTTGTGACAGGCCCTGATGGCGTACGGTATGCTGTTGGTGGGCATGTGGACATTGATGTCTCAGAAGTGTCAGGTGACCCCAAAGCAACGATCGCTAAATTGGAAGTGGTGCGCAGGGCAGCGCTTGCACCTGCGCGGCCATCTGGTCAGGACCGGGCTGTTGCTGCGGCAGCCTCAGCTAAATCGCAACAAGCACAAGCTGAACTTACCGAACAGGCGCGAGAAGAAAGTATTGCAAGAACAACGGGCAACGAAACGGAAGGATCTAGTGGGCTATCACAGCCCCTTGAGCAACTATCAGACAAGGCATCAGCGGATAGTGAAGAAGGTGGTTCTTCGGGTTTTCCGAGTTTTTCTCAGGCCTTTCCCGGTGGCTTCGTGAGCCAGGAGCCGGAAACAATCAATATTGATCTTATCGTCTAATTTGCTGTTAAGATTACTGCCGAAATTAGCGGTGGTCAGCACCTACAGCATCTGACACATTCTTGAATCCATCTTTTTCCAAGCATGCTGCCAAGTCAGCCTTTATGTGCCTAACCAGTGCAGGCCCTTGATACACCAGCGCTGAATATAATTGCACAAGTGATGCGCCAGCGCGAATTTTGGCGTAAGCATCTGCACCGGTTGCAATACCCCCGACCCCGATTAAGGGAACTTGGCCTTCAGTTGCCACGTAAATTTTACTTAAGGCACTTGTTGCCAGCGCCATAAGCGGCGAGCCTGATAGACCCCCCATTTGATTTCTGTTGGTTGATTTTAGACTGTCTGGGCGGGTGATTGTTGTGTTGCTAACAATTAGTCCGTCGATATCTGTTGTCCGGGCAATCTCTGCGATATCCGTAATATCCTGTCGCATTAGGTCTGGTGCTATCTTTACTAAAATCGGAATGCGCGGCATGCCCTCATCGATTTTCCTCTGACGGGCTTTGAGTACACGGTCAACAAGGTCACTTAAGGCTTCTTTGGACTGTAGGGATCGCAAGCCCGGTGTATTGGGGCTAGAAATATTCACTGTGAAATAATCTGACAGGCCGTACAGGCTTTCAACGCCAGTGACATAGTCTGCTGTTTTATCTTCGCTGGTTTTGTTAGCCCCAACATTTGCGCCAAAGGGCTTCCCCCCAGTTTTTAACTTTTGAAGGCGCTGGGCAAAATAGCTTAGGCCATTATTGTTAAACCCAAAGCGGTTGATGACAGCTTGATCTTCTATGAGACGGAAGAGCCGTGGTTTTTCGTTACCCACTTGCGGCTCTGGTGTAACAGTCCCCGCTTCGGCAAAGCCAAAGCCAAGATTGTGCGTAGGCGTAATAACATCAGCATTTTTATCAAAGCCAGCGGCCATACCGATAGGGTTTGAGAACGACAAGCCAAAAACTTCCGTATGCAAAGAAGCGGGGTCTTTACCTGTGGCAATGAGAGAGGCGAGCCCCGCCTTTAGGGCGGATATGGTCAGGGTATGGGCTCTTTCAGCATCAAGCGCGTGTAACAGGGGTTTTACGAGTGGAAATAAATCAAAGGCCATGGCCTGTTTCCTCAGATA
>JAESTR010000030.1 GCA_016763495.1 Kordiimonadaceae bacterium | reverse complement strand
CGGTCCGTTCAGACACGGAACGGGCTGCATGAATCGTTGGATTCGTATGCGCCACGATACCGTAATTGTAATCAGTTATAGGTCTATCAGCCATAGAGAGGCGGATGAAAGTCAATCATTGCTCGGTATGTTTGCACGCTTAAAAAAAATGATGCGCCAGAGTGGACCAAATAGAAACCAGAATATAGTCGTAAAAAATGGTATTTTAAACCAAATGTTTAACGCCTCCGTTCTAGACGGCTCATTGACGTATCCAACCATTGTACTCAGCAAACCATATGTAATGACAACAGCTACTATGCAGCGCCCCCACAACTTCAGCTCATAAACCACTGCTGGCCATCCAACGGTTGGCTCTTCTGGAAGCCTAGTACCTTCAGAGAATTTATAAGCAAACCATTTGTCCGCCCTGTCTATTATCACAAGACCAAAAGCGACTGTAAGTCCGATGTAGGCGGCGGCTAACCCGTGGGCAAAAGTCGCATTCGCGCCCTTATGTAAATCCACGGCGGAGAAGACTAGTAAAAATAGATCAATTAAGGGAACGGTATATAGAATATACGCGCCAATGAGTTGTTGATTGAAAATATATCGAAGTGCAAGGCCTGAAAACAGAAAGACCCAGAACAAAATTTCACAGGCAACGATGAGAAAAAATAATAGACTAACTTCTAATGTCATAGGTCGAGTTGCTTCTAAAAAATTACAGGTGAAGCCAATATTTAGTACCTTACCCTTTTTAAACAGCTTCCGGCGTTAGTCGGTTTCGGTACCATCAATAGCCGAAATCACATCGATCCTACTCCAAAAAATATGGAATATGAAGCGCGCCCTTTGGTAGGCTGCGTAATTAAGCGCTGACAAAAGAATTTGCCCTATCCCTCAAGGAAGCTGTGTTCAATGTATTATAGAAAGGGGCGCTGATTTGCCCCTTTCTGAGGTGTTGAACCATTATGGCTTGTAGCAGGCTGTTGTTAAGCAACATCAACACTAATAGCATAGTCAAATTCAAAGTCACCGCCATGATCGCCACCACTTAGATAGTTAGTAACGATGAATGTATATTGACCTGTTTCAGGAACTGTAAAGGTGAATAGAGGATCGCCGTACGGACCATCGTTACGCCAAATTTCGTCGTCCGCGAAGCCAATGTATCCTGCCTCTGACCCAAAATCGATGTTCGTGCCGAATGTTGCGAGCGGATCATCGATGGTGCCTTGGAACACGAAGAGAGCCGGATCAAGGGACGTTTCAATGCGGTCCACTTGAATTGTAACCACCGTGCCGGCTTCTAAAGTCACGTACCAATAATCACTGTGGTCCGGATTAGCGGAATTGTACCAGCCCGCTTGAGCAACCGAACCGTTGGCTGTTCCGGGTGCGTCGAGATTGCCCTCGGAGATTTCCGGCACTGTTTCTTCGTCAACGCCGTTGATGGATATAGTGATTTCCTCAGTTGTTGTTGATAAACCATCACTCACTGTTAGAGTGAATATGTCCTGCAGAGGGTCAGAATTGGCATCCAATGCCTGAACAGCGGCATTGTCATTGTCGAGTGTGTACTCCCAATTGCCGTCGTCATCTACAGTAACCGAGCCATATGAACCAACCGCATCACCGCTCCAAACAAGTTCGTCGCTTGTATCAACATCTGTCGCTTCAACCGTACCAGTTGCAGATTGCTCGGTTTCACTGTCTTCAGTCACCTCACCGGTGTTTCCCACACCGCTAGCGACAGGCGCATCATTTGCACCCTCAACAGTAACTGTTACAGTCCCGTCTGATGCATCTGTGCCGTCGCTTACTGTATAGGCAACCACAACCTCTGCGGTTTCGCCTTCCGCTAAGTACTCAAAGCTGTCCGCGGCATCAAAAGTTAGGGTGCTGCCGTTAAGGACGCCATCCGATACACTGGTTACTGTCAGGCTATCACCTTCATAATCCCAGGCGCCAGCAAGAAGGTCTGTGCTGTTGTCACCGTCTTCCGGTACCGTCATCGCATGGTCATTCACCAACGCGGCATTGTTGGCGCCGTCAATGTTCAGGATGTAATTGTCAAAAATAAGTGTATCTATATGCTTCAGCGTATCGGTGCCATCATCGCCGTCTACAATGAAGCTGTTGCCCTTGCCTGCTGCGAACACATAGTTCCGTATATCGCCAGAAAAGATCGCTGTATCGTTACCATCGTTGCCGTACATGGTATCGTCGCCGGCGCCGCCTGTAATTACGTCATCGCCGTCGCCTGCATTCACTCGGTCAGCATCACTTGTGCCGGTTATTGTGTCGGCGCCATCGCCGCCGTTAATTTTATTGCTTGTTGCATCAATAACGTCGTCGTCGTCCGTGCCATTGTCGCCTGGACCATTCCCATTTCCGCCGCTGTTGCCCCCACCGTTGCCATTATTCCCGCTTGGCATGATGTCACCCTACCTTTCGTGTTGTTGGTGTTAAGATTAGATTTTCTCAGCGGGGCGAAGTGTATATGAATTTCAATCCGTGGTTTAGGTTAAAAATTGATTAACTTCATTAGTATCAGTAAGATAAGGGAAATATGTCATGGTATTTAATTAGGCTTTAAACGCGCAATGGTTGAGATAGCCGAAAAGGAATTGAAGTGGAGTCGGAATTGCTGACTAGTGAGTGCTACTTCATCGATCTATCTCGTCCGCGTAGGGGGTAATGAGCGACCGTAGAGGCACCTATCAGAAACGGTCGCTTTCTTGCTATAAGCGGACATAGTAGCTCTTCAAGGCTTGGGTGTTCGACAGCATCGCAGACCACCCCATCAGTTCCTTCCGCAACGGATTAAGCTAAGGCGCCTTCAAACAAATGCAAAAGACGCGCCCAGGCTTTTGCCGCTTGTTTTTCATGATAACCATGAAAATCCGGTGTGCACCAGCCATGCAAGGTGCCTTCATAAACCTCAATTTCGGCAGGCACACCTGCGGCTTTATAAGCCGCTCTTATAATATTTTTGGTTTCAGGCGACCTTCGATCATCATTTTCAGCAACGGCATGAAGCGCATGTGCCGATAATTTTTGGTATAAGAAGATGCGGGCTGTCAGGTCTATCTGTAACCATGCTTCTACTCCCATGAAATGAGGCCACAGCCCCAACACGATTTGGAACGGCAGCTGCCGTCAGTATGACAAGTTCACCGCCCCAACAATAGCCCATTGTGCCTATTTTGCGGTCCAGGTTGACGCTGGCCTGGTCATCAAGAAAATTGACATTGGCCTTCGCATCAGAGGTGCGGGTATCCTGGGTAAGCTTACCCGGCATGCCCCATAAGAATTCCATGATGTCGTCATCAAAACTTGCATCCGGCCCCACGACCGGCGCTTTAGCATCCCGGTAATAGGGATTTATCAGCAAAACTGAATAACCGGCTTCAGCCAATCGTTTAGCCACGGCTGTATAGACTGGCCGCAACCCCATAATATCTGGCCACATGAGAACACCAGGGTGTTTACCACGAGAGGGATGGACGAAATAACAATCAGAAACACCATCGGGTGTTGTAACTTCAACGGTTGTTTCTGTCACGGTATTCGCAAATGCTGCCTTAGGTAACATGGCTGTTAATAGGGCTGCTGAGCCCACTTTACCAAAAACGCGCCGGTTTATTTTTCCTTCATTTAAAAAGGAATTGTTCATTATCTTTTTCCGTTAGTTCATCACACATGACCATTTCCCTATTGATAAGTTTAGCTTCAAAAATTCGTAGAATATTTATTATTTGGGCCTGAGTGTTTCAATAATCTGGGCATCTACCCAGTATGTATCCACGTTTTTTATGCCTTCTGCGTCTACCGATCTATGAAAGAGAATATATTTTCCGTCCGGCGTCACGCTCGCCGCAGCGTCCCAGCCGTCTGTGTTTATTGTATCTCCCAAGTTAATAGCAGCACCCCACGTGCCATCCTGCTGCCGGTAACTAATATAGATGTCAGCATCACCATATCCGCCGTCTCTTTGACTATCCCAGAGAATGTAGGTTTCGTCTGGTGCGATGAAGGGGTGGGAGTTCCATTTTCCGGTATTAATTGCTTTGCTCAACAGCCTCGGTTCTTCACGTTTGCCGTCCACGAATCGTGAAGAACGAATAGAACCATCATCATACCCTCCTTTTCCGTCTTTAATTATCTCGTCGAAAACATAGGTTCCTTTGGAGGAAGAGGTAAGGCGCATGATCAGGATATCGTCGAAAGGCGCTCCAAGGTTTTTCACCTCTGACCAGCCAGTATCGGTACGCTCCTTATAGAACTTGCCCAAATGCATGGTCTTGCCGTCAGGCGCGATGACGGGTTGACCGACCCTCGGTCCCACAACTGTCTCAAGCCATCGGTTATTTTTATTTTGAAACACAACAAATTCGTGTTTTTTGGTTTCCGCATTCTCTCTGAGGAAATATATTTCTTTCATGTCGGGTGTGAAGACAACGCCGTATTCCCAAGCCTTTGTCGAAATGATGCCGGGCGCAAAAGGTTTAGGGGTAAGGCCGGGAGGTTCTTGCCCGAGATACGGGCCTTCGATGACTGGCAATTCATCTTGGGCATGGCCGCCACTGGCAGCGTAAAAAGTGAGCAGCAGAGCAATAGACGTAGAAAAAAGCTTCATTATATTCCCCCGCGATTTTTGTGTCTGTTTCTTGGGCGTCAATGAGGGCTTTTTCTGATTTTGTCATGTATTTCAGGCATTTTGTGTCGCCATGAAGGCGACGACTAGCCATTTCAAGCCGGGTGCCTAAACCCATTCATGTCCCGGCTCTCTTGAGCGCCCACAGATCAGGTGGCTTTGCTAGGTGCCTTTAAAAAGCCGCCAATAGTTGGGCGAGTTTAGCTTCAAAGTGAAATTCAGGGCACGAAAGCCTAATTTTATTTCTGTATGACGATAATCAATGGCAGAAATACAAATAGGGGCATCGCCTTTTAGCGGCGAAGTGAATTTGCTCCGATTGTGTTTGTGCATAAAGTCTAGGATTTTTTTAAGCGTATTCCATGAAAATATGAGCATGGCGGGGGAAACAATACGCTAGATACTGCAGAATGATCGCGAGTGACCCCTTTCGTGTGTAACGGTCAGGCGACACATGTAATCCAAGCCAAAGGCCGTCGGCTAGAGCCATGAAACCCGTTGAGGTAGTCGCCGGGTCAATCTCTGTATACTCACCCTCGTTGACGAGTTGTGTCATCAAATCAACGGTTGATTTAGCGTGGTCAATGTCAGATTCTCTGCATATGCGTCGATAGGATTGGTTAGCCTTTGCTTCACCCCAGAATGCAAACCAAACAGCGAGTTTTTTACGGCTGATTACTGATCGAGCAAAGTCTGCTTTGGCAAGTGCCGCGAGTTTTTCTGCAGGGTCGTCTGGCGCATTCGCCAATGCCTCAAGCCAGACTGCCCTATATTCGTCCCTTAAATATTTCAGCGTTTCAGTGAACAACAAATCCTTTGATTTGAAATGCAAATTTACGATACCTTGGCTAAGCCCAGCAATCTGTGAAACTTGGGATAATTTTGTATCGGAAAGTCCATGTTTCGAGACAGCCTCAATCGTCGCCAGAATAAGCTGTCGTTGCCGTAGTTCTTTCGAGGCGCGACTGCGCTTTGGTTTTTTGACTGGGCTGGCCATGGAGTTCCTCTTTTAGTCTGACGGTGTTTACTATCTATCCATTTATAAAAGCTGTCAATATACGCGTTTAAATTCATATAATGAATATATATTCATTCAATCAAATTGGACAGATACGATCCGGACAAGCATTATAGCCGTATAAACCGCTCCTGTTTTACGATGCTTTTATTGAGAAGGACATGCCATGCAAGCCCTGACTAAGGGAAATGCCCAGTGTAGAAAAGTAGCCCCTAATTTGCCGCGGGCTAAGTGTTTGAAACACAGCTATTCGAGCGAAGAAGAAACGCTCTATATCAGCGGCGTCGAACGCGCTCACATATGGAATATCGATGGTAATAAATTTATTGATAACTGCCTTGGTAATGGATCTGCAATCTCTGGCTATGAAGATGAGCGGTTGGGTGCGGTTACGGTAGGGCGCCCGCCAGCAGTTGTTAAGACGTCTTCAATATGGCCCTCAAGAGGGAATAGTTCCTGCTCTCAAGGCCTGATGTCAATTCAGAAGAAAACCCAGAAGGATATGTTCAATGATTAGTCGACGTGATTTTCTTGGAGGAGTTTCTCTTGCTGCGTCGGTGGCGGGTTTATCTCCCCATTAGAATTTTTCAGTGCTGCTCGCGCCGATGGTAGTGCGTCACACTATCCGCCGTCTCTCACGGGGCTCCGTGGCTCACATGAAGGGTCTTTTGAAGTAGCTCATTCAGTCGCATGGCAAGGTAAAAATTGGGGTATACCTAAAGATCAAACGGATGATACATACGACCTTGTTATCGTAGGCGGGGGTATATCTGGGCTGACAGCAGCTTATCAGTTTCAAAAGCAGTATGGAGGCAAGGCTAGTGTTCTTATTCTAGAGAACCACGATGATTTTGGTGGCCACGCAAAGAGGAATGAGTTTGATGTAGATGGTCAAAAGCTTATTGGGTACGGCGGCAGTCAATCCATTGAAACCCCAAGCCGTTACTCAGCAGCTGCGGCCACTATTTTAAAAGAACTGGCGATAGAGACAGATCGTTTTTATGGCTATTTTGATGATGATTTTTACAAACAGTATGATCTAAATGAGGGCATATATTTTGACCCGGCAACCTACGAAAAAGGGTCGTTAACAGAGAATCCTTTTTCTAGGTGGGGCGACCCCGACGAGTCAAAGGCCGATATCATCAACAAATTCCCTCTGAGTACAGAAGCAAAGGCAGCTCTCATAAAACTGACAGAGGAAAAATCAGACTATTTCCCAGACCTTAACCAAGAGGAAAAGAAAACCAAACTCCGTAGCATGAGTTACATCGGTTATATGCAAACTGTGCTTGGCCTCCCAAAGGAGGCAACAACTGTTCTGCGCGATATCCCTAAAAGTTTTATGGGGACAGGCTTTGACGCTTTGTCAGCCCTTGATGCGATACGGTTATCTATGCCTGGTATGAGTGCGTATAAGCCTTTGTTGAAGACCAAGAATAAAGAGAGCGGGACTACAAAACGTAAGGAACCGTATATATTTCATTTTCCGGACGGAAATGCGGGCATAGCCCGGCTGCTTGTTCGCAAACTGATCCCAGAGGCTGCGCCCGGCACCACTATGGAAGACATCGTGTCTGCAGTTTTTGATTATTCGGAACTTGATAAACCATCTTCGCCGACCCGGATTCGGTTAATGTCTACCGCCGTTGATGTGCGTCATGCACCGGGTGACAAAAGCGTTGATGTTACCTATGTACGCGGGGGGCAAACATACCGTGCACGCGGCAAACATGCGATTATGGCGTGTTATAATAATATCCTTCCCCATATATGCCCTGAAATGCCAGAAGCACAGCGTGAAGCCCTTTCGTACGCAAAAAAAACACCGCTCGTATACACGAACATCGTCCTGAGGAATTGGCGTTCCTTTGTTGATGCTGGCTACGATCGTGTCTTCATTCCAAACACCGATATGCATCATCATTACTCACTGGATTTCCCGGTCAGCATGGGTGGGTATCAGTTTTCTAAATCACCGGATGATCCGATGGTGGTTCATGCTGTTTGTGTGCCAACTGCACCTGACCAAGGCTTTAATGCCCGCGAGCAGAACGAACTGGGGCGTCATCATTTATACTCACTGCGTTATGATGATTATGAAAAATCTATCTTGTCGCAAATGGATGGCATGTTTGGGCGGCACGGCTTGGATGTTGAGCGTGATATCGCGGCTATCACAGTAAATCGGTGGCCGCACGGATATGCATACTGGTACAATGACTTTAGTGATCCGCTTGATTGGGGCACAAATAAAGGCCCCCATGTCACAGGGCGGGCTCAAATGGGCCGCATTTCCATCGCTAACTCAGATGCGTCTGCCAGAGCCTATGTGGATGGTGCCATGGACGCCGCGGTGCGGGCTGTTGATGAGCAAATGCGCTTTTAGGAGTATCTACCTAAAAGACTAGTAGGCCCTGATTGTGATTAGGTTGGGCCGCCCGCGAGGCGTTGAAGCTGCAATGGCGTGACATACATGACAATTATGAGGCAATTGTAGTTGGTCTATGCTCGACATAATTCCATGCCTATTGGCGGGACTTAAATTGTCACGCTAACATTGATTGTGATCCCGTTCCGATGTGTATGGCGCCTCTGCATATCTGCAGATTTATTTCTCTGGATATTATGTAGGGGTGGCAAAGTGCTGCCCTGAAAATCACGCGATTAGTGAGGCGTTTTGAGCGTATGTATTTGGCGTGCGGGCTTGCCTTTAAAGGTGGGTTCTTTTAGGCCGGGTCGCTGAGATGTTGCCCGAATTATAAGAGGGGAAAAGAAGCTTAACTTTTTTCTAGGTCTTATCCTTAAAACCGTTAGCTTATTCGCATATTGAATGAGCGCTCACATGAAATCGACCTTGTTCCTGTATGCCTCACGTGTCTGATTTTGAGCTGTTTTACGTACGTAAATTGTAAACAGTGACGACAAAAGGAAAGGGCCGTAAACCTTACGGATAATGGGAATTATAAGGGCCATGATGTGATGCCTATAGGTGTATTTATTGGTTGAATCACCAAGGTGTCTCACACATCATAAAAGATGGAAACGAGGCTTAACTCTTTTTTTGCCTTATTCATAAAATACTTACCCTATTCGTTTATTGAATGAACATTCATATAATATTGACAGGTAAAATCGGTTATGTATTCTGTAAAAGCGATCAAATATTCATAAAAATTCACATTGTGCCAGGAGGCTATCTTGGCATAATAAAAACCAACACTGGGAGGTGTTAGAATGACAAATAACCGATTTTATGTGAGACACGGTAAAGCAGCATTAGCTGCAGTGTCTTCGTTAGCGATTATGGCTGTTAGTCCTGCTGCTGTAGCACAGGATCAGGACGGTAGTGCAGACGAGGAAACTTTTGAAGAAATCGTCGTTCAAGGCCGGTTTCAGCAGTCAGTAATCGACCGCCTGCCGATTACGCCGGAAGAGCTTCCATTTACGCTCCACTCGGTGGGGCGCGACGCTCTTGATGAGTTGAACTATGCACGTCCAATTGATGCGATTGCGAACTTGCCGAACATATCGATCTTCGCAGACCTTTTTAATACCGGCACACCGGTGATGTTGACGCGTGGTTACTTCTCGCCGCTATTGGTCGATAACCGGGCAGAGAATTCTTTTCGTGGCGTGTCCGCACAGGACGATAGCTTCGTATCCAGTTATGAGGTCCTTAAAGGGCCTGCTTCTGTTTCTGTAGGTGCTGTGGAAAGTGGCGGTATTTTCAACACGGTTACCAAATCACCAGAGGCTGACCCATTTGTTGGCGTTGAACTTCGTACGGACCAATTTGGTACTGTTGCTGGTGAATTTGATGTTAACACGGGCGCGGTGGCTGGTAACGACGCTGTAAAATTCCGCATAAGTGGCGCGTACCGTAACTGGCAGTATGACGCTAAAGAAACGAAGCGCGAAACATTTGCTATTCGCCCTGTTATCGTTGCTGATCTCGGGGAAAGCACATCTGTTAAGGTATCTGGCAACTACATTAGGCATAACGTGAACCCTAATAAAGGCTTTGCAGTTTATATTGATGGCACAGTTCCTGAGCATATCACGAGCGAAACATTTACGAGCTATCAGAACGCTGAAGCGACATCAGAAACAAAATATATTGCTGGTGAGATTATCCACGACTTCCTCGACAACCTGACGCTGAAAGTACGTGGTAGTCACGCTGCGACGGATATGGAATACCAAAATACGAGTGGTTTCTATAACTATGGCTCGACGCAAGTTACAGGGCCGGATGATAGGAGGCGCGGCATTGACCCTGATGCTCCATATGTTGACTCATACAGCTATGCTGGCGACATAGAAGAAAGAAATACCTATCTGGATGCGCAGATTGCCACTTTCTTCGAATTTAATGGCCAGACACAAGATATTGCCATCGGTGCAACCTATAATGAAAACTCCTTCCAGCGGATCTTCATTTTCCCTGATGAAGGGTTTTATAACAACCATGCAGTGGAAGATATCGGCCAGCCGAAATATGGTGTTGAAGACTTTTCTAGCTTTGACCGTTTGGCACACAATGACGATAGCGGTAGCCTCAAGTCTGTGTATATCGAAGCAGCACTGCGCCCTATTGAAGACCTAACAATTGTTACAGGTGTTCGGTATGACGAAGTGAAGCAAAAAACGTTTAACTACCGCCGTGGCGGTGTCGACACTACAACAAGTGCAACCACATTCCGGATTGGCGGTACTTACCAAGTATCGGATTCTCTGGGTGTATACACCAGTTATGCTCAGGCATTTACGCCGAACACAGGTTTCCTCCAGGATGGTAGTCACCCAGGTGCCCAACGCACAGGCGGCTGGGAGTTTGGTATCAAGGGGAACTTGTTAGATGATACTCTGAAAATCAATGTGGCCTATTTCCACACTATTCGGACAAATCTTGCTGTTCGAGTGGGTATCTTTCCCGACCTGTATTCAGCGACTATTGGTGAACAGCGTGTTCGTGGTTTTGAAGTATCTGCTGATTGGGCGCCTGTAGAAGGGTTTAACATTAGCTTGCAGTATGGTTACCTTGATATAGATATCCTGTCTGACGAAGCAGAGGGCATTCCGGATTTTTCCATTCCGACGAACACTTTCTCTGCGTTTGCGAGCTACACCTTCCAAGATGGCTCGCTTGAAGGCTTAAAAGTTGGTGGTGGCCCACGTTATACAGGTTCAAAGCCTTCGCAATACGTGAACTTTGGTGCTGACGATTATCCGGCAATTACGCTTGTTGATGCGTATGTGTCTTATCCGGTAACCGAAGATATCACTGTGTCGCTGAACGCGCATAACTTGCTGGACAAGTTTTACCGCGAAAGTACTGGTTCATGGGTCGGTCGTACCAGTGGTTCGCACGTTGTTGGTGCACCGCGCACGGTGTCTTTAACGGTTCGCGCGAGGTTCTAATAGGGCT
>JAESTR010000029.1 GCA_016763495.1 Kordiimonadaceae bacterium | reverse complement strand
TTTGTCATCACCTCAAGGATAACATCGGCTTCCCCAAGCCGAGTGGCAGAAAGAACAATTGCTTCGTCTTGCCACTCCATTCAATGTCCCTTGGGTTGTGTGTATAAGATAGGCTTAATCTACGAAATCCAAGCCCATATCTTGATACATGGTTTTATCGTCGGCCCAGCGCTCAGTCGTGCGTACATGCAGGAACAAATGCACACGGCGATCAAATTCTTTTTCCATTTCTTCCCGCGCCATTTGGCCCAGCTTCTTCAGCATTGTTCCGCCTTTACCGATAACGATGCCTTTTTGGGTTTCGCGCTCTACGTGGATTATTTGCTCAATGCGCACACTCTCATCCGGCCGGTCTTCCCAGCTTTCAGTCTCTACAGTGATGGCATACGGCAATTCTTCATGCAGGCGTAAATATACCTTCTCACGAGTAATTTCAGCCGCGAGAAGGCGCATTGTTGTATCTGAAAGTTGATCTGCAGGGTACATCCACGGCCCTTTTTCGGCATTGGCTGCTAAATGAGCTTTCAAATCATCTACCCCATCGCCTTTTAGCGCAGAGATAAGGAATGTATCACTGAAAACACCAGTCTCGTGCAGCTTGGCCATCAGTGCCAGCAGACCGTCACGGCGCATGCCATCAATTTTATTAAGTGCCAATATTACGGTGCGTTTAATCTTTTGCAGTGATTTTATGATGCGCTCGTCATCTTCAGTAACGCCTCTACGGGCATCAACAAGCAACACGGTACTTTCCGCGTCAGCTGAACCCTGCCAAGCGGCACTTACCATAGCGCGGTCAAGATGACGCTTGGGTACAAAAATACCAGGTGTATCAATGAACACCAACTGAGTATTCTCATGCATGGCAATACCAGTGATACGCATGCGCGTTGTCTGCACTTTGTGTGTCACAATCGCTACTTTGGCACCAACCAATTTATTCAGCAGTGTTGATTTACCGGCGTTTGGTGCACCAATTAGCGCAACAAAACCGCAACTTGTGTTTTCAGCGCCTTCATTCTCTGGCAAATTCGCCATTATTTTTCTTCCTTAAGGGCATCAAAAAGCTCTTTGGCTGATGCCTGTTCCGCGAGCCTTTTGGCCGCTCCTTCAGCTGAGGCAGTACCCTGCCCGTCAACTGAAGCTTCAATTGTAAATATCGGGTTGTGGTCTGGGCCTGACCGGTCTGTAACAGTATATATTGGCAAGGGTAACGCGCGTCCCTGACACCATTCCTGCAACAATGTTTTATAGTCTTTCACGACATCTGCACCATCAGACATTAATGGCGTCCAGTGTTCACGAATGAATGCATCAGCGACTTTAAAACCGCCATCAAGATACATAGCGCCGATCACTGCCTCACATACATCAGCCTGCACAGATTCTTTATCGCGAGTGCCTTCAGTTTCTGCACCTGGCGTTAATTTAAGGGCATCTATGATGCCAAGTTTACGCGCCATTTCCGCCAGTGTTTCTTTGCGCACTAGAGACGTGAAGCGGCGGTTTAACACGCCTTCCGCTTCTGCGGGGAATGCTTCTAGTAACCATGTTGAAACCGAAAGGCCAAGTACCCGGTCCCCCAGAAACTCAAGCCGCTGGTAATTGTACGAGCCAGATAGCGACGGATGCGTCAAGGCCTCATCGAGTAGGCTTGACTTTTCAAACGTGTGACCAACCAATTTATTAAGCACGCTCATAAAACTACCTTAAGCCACACGGGCTTCATCCATCAAGCGGCGCATCTCTGTTATCGCAATCTCAAGACCGTGAAAAATTGCTTCGCCGATGAGGAAATGCCCAATATTCAGCTCTTGGATATCCGGAATAGCCGCAATGTCTGTCACTGTATCATAACTAAGGCCATGACCTGCATGCATTTCCAGCCCCGCAGCTGCACCGTAGGCAACAGCCTTCCTAATACGTTCCAGCTCTTCCGCACGCGCCTCGCCTGTTAAATCACAGTAGCGGCCGGTATGAATTTCAGCAACAGGTGCACCAAGGGAAACAGCGGCATCTAATTGTGCTTCATCAGCATCAATAAACAGGCTAACCCGAGACCCAGCCTTCGTTAACGCAGAGATAATATGCTTCAAGCGGTTATGCTGGCCTGCGGCATCCAAGCCGCCTTCTGTTGTAAGTTCTTGCCTTTTTTCCGGCACCAAGCACACCGCATGAGGCTTGTGACGAAGTGCTATTTCAAGCATTTCTTCTGTTGCGGCCATTTCAAAATTTAGCGGTACTGTCAGTACATCAGAAAGCGTTGCAATATCTTCATCCGAAATATGCCGGCGATCTTCGCGCAAATGCGCTGTAATGCCGTCAGCGCCAGCGCGCACGGCAAGGCCTGCCGCGCGCACAGGATCAGGATGGCGAATACCACGCGCATTCCGAATTGTAGCCACATGGTCAATATTCACACCAAGGCGTAATCTGTTGTCACTCATGCTCACGTCTTTCGTCCGTGCTATCCGTAGAAACCAGTTTCGCATCGAGCTTCAATGCACTTCGCGCATCAATGCGCTGTTGCCGTTTTCTACGATACTTTCTAACCATAGCTTTTAACGCAAAATAGAAAAGGAACCAAACCACAATTGCAGTGGGTAAACCTCCGACTAGAAGCGGATAAACAACAGGGAGAAAAGCTGCCAGATAATCAAGGGGCGCATTATAGAGTTCTTGCCAGTCCCACAAAGGAACTACGGCGGTAACATCCTGCCCCAAAAGAAAAGACCCAAACTGCGCTGTCATCGCGAAAATAAAGGGAAATGTCCACGGATTACCAATGGCTGTACCAATTGCCGCAGCTACCATATTACCGCGAGTAAGCCACGCAATACCAAACCCCATCACAAAATGTACACCAAGGAAAGGTGTGAAAGAAACCGCTGCGCCAGAGGCAAAACCGGCGGCTATTGCATGGGCTGTGCCCGGCAAACGAGCAACTCGGTGCCAAATATAGGCGCCTGCGCGCGCAAACCCTGAGCGCGGCCAAAGCCACCAAACACAGTTTGCACTCTTGATAATTTATTTCGGCGATCAAACAGCATATTTTATGATTTCATGCCTCTGCTGCCGGGTTTAACGGCAGGGACAGCTGCCAGTTCAGCCGGCAAATCCTCAGTTTTATATGTCGGTGCGTCTATTGTGGCGAGCGCAGTAATCGGTGCGCCCACTTCAGCACGACCACCAGACCGGTTGATTAGGCAGCCTGCTGCAACCACATTACCGCCCCACTCTGTGATAGTTTTAATGCATTCGCGTGAAGAGAGACCCGTTGTGATGATATCTTCCATCATTAAAATTTTAGCACCCTTCGGGATTTCAAAACCGCGCCGAAGAGTAAACGCCCCGTCTACACGCTCACAGAAAATACCAACTGTGCCAAGTTGCCGCGCGACTTCATAACCAACAATAACACCGCCCATAGCGGGACTAACAACCAAATCAATCTCTACGCCCGTGGCACGGAGTTTTTCTGTAAACGCGGCACACAATCGCCCCGCACGTGCAGGGTCCATCAACACTTTGGCACATTGCAAATAGACCGGACTGTGCAAACCCGATGACAATTTAAAGTGACCTTCAAGAAGCGCGCCTGCTGCACGAAATTCCTCTAAAACTGCTTCCTGATCCATAGACGGCTCTCATCTGGTTAAACTGTTATAATATTTATCAAACGCGGATAGTGCGGGACGGGCAATTCGTCAAGTGAAATAGCCAATTTTATCGATTAACCCAACACTCTTTCGACTTTACCGATTACCCGGCTTACTCTTAAAGCGCGACCTACATCATTCAGGTGCTTCACGTCGCGTACTTCTACGTCAATAACCATCACATAAAACTCAGGGTCACGATCAGAAATGATTAAGTTTGAAACATTGCCACCATTTTTCGAAACTGTTGCTGCGATTGAGGCCAAAGCACCGCGCTCATTGATCACATCCAGCCGCAAGCGGCCAGTATAAAAAGCGTCATCGCCTTCTTCTTCAGCTTGCCATTTTAAATCAAGCCATGCGTCAGGGTCTTCGTCATATTTCTCAAGTTGCGAGCAATCAATGGTGTGGATTTCGGCACCTTTATCTGCCACATGGATGCCAACAATCCGGTCACCACGCACGGGGTGGCAACAATCAGAAAAATGCACAGCTGACTGACGTTTTACCCCTGAGATGGGCACAGAACCACCTGATATTTCTTCCCAGTTTTGGTGAATTGTGGGCAGGCCTTCCGTGCACGCATCCTTCTGAAAACCAGGAAACGCAGCCGTTAGCACCTCTTCTTCCATCAGACTGCCCTGCCCGACAAGCGCAAACAGCGTGTCAGCGTCCCCCAAATTCAACACAGCAACAGCTTCTTCCATCACTTGGCTTGAGAAATCCAACTGATTTCGCCGGCAGGCCTTTTCGATTATCACTTTGCCAAGATTGGCAAACCCAACTTGTTTTTGCTGCCGCAGATGTCGCCGGATGGACGACCGCGCCTTGCCCGTCACAACAAAACTTTCCCAGCGCGGAGACGGCTCTTGCCCTTCGGACGTTAGCACTTGCACTTGATCACCATTTTCAAGCTGATGACGAAGCGGCACCATGCGACCATTCACTTTAGCGCCAACACAGTGGTTTCCTACTTCAGAGTGCACAGCATAGGCGAAATCAACAGCGGAGGAACCACGCGGCAGGGATACAAGTTCGCCCTTTGGCGTGAAGCAAAAAACTTGATCTTGGAACATGGCAAGCTTTGTATGCTCAAGAAACTCTTCCGGGTCATGAGTTTCATCCAAAATTTCCAGCAATTCCCTGATCCACAAATATTGTGAGCCCTCAGCGTTTGCAGATTTTTGTTTATATTGCCAGTGGGCGGCGACGCCAAGCTCGGCTTCTTCGTGCATTTCCTCAGTGCGAAACTGAATTTCCAGCCTGTTATTCTTGGGGCCCATAACGGCGGTATGCAATGACCGGTAAAAATTCCGCTTTGGGATTGAGATATAATCTTTAAACCTGCCCGGCACCATTTGGAAACGCTGGTGCACAATGCCCAGCCCTTGATAACAAGTAGGCACGTCTTTCACGATGATGCGAAACGCCATCACGTCTGATAGCTGCTCAAAGGATGTATTCTGCCGTTCCATTTTACGCCAGATGGAATACGGACGCTTGATGCGGCTACTCACACGCGCCTCGATCCCTGAACCCTTCAACAGCTCTTCTAGCGCTGCAACCATTTCTTTCACAAGGTTCGGGCTTTTTTCGATCAAATAATCAAGCCGCGCGTTGATGCTGGCCAGTGCTTCAGGGTCAAGGTTTTCAAACGCCAGATGCTCTAACTCGTCTTTCAACTCATGCATACCAATGCGCTCAGCCAGCGGCGCATAAATTTCCAGCGTTTCTAGCGCAATGCGTTTCCTTTTTTCGGGCCGTTTAATGAAACTAAGAGTGCGCATATTATGGCAGCGATCGGCCAGTTTAATCAGCAGCACTCTGATATCATTAGACATTGCGAGTAAAAACTTACGGAAGTTTTCAGCTTGCCGCACACTTTCAGTTTGTAATTCGATCTTTGAAAGTTTGGTGACACCGTCCACTAATTCAGCGATTTTTTTACCAAAAACCTTTTCGATTTCCGGAATTGTAGCAACCGTGTCTTCAACCACATCATGCAAAAGGGCTGTTACGATAGTGTCTGTATCTAACTTCAGGTCTGTCAATATAGCCGCAACTTCAAGCGGATGAGAGAAATAGGGGTCACCAGACGCGCGTTTTTGGCTGCCGTGTGCTTTCATAGCAAAAACATATGCACGGTTTAATATGGCTTCATCCACATTGGGGTCATACGCTCTGACCAAATCTACTAACTCAAACTGACGGATCACTTGATTGCCTTATATTTTCGCATACCACCTATACGTAGAAATAGTCTTTACTACAGTAAATTTCAGCCCAATTGTTTGCTGAACGCGTATTTGCCATAACATACCATAAACCTCACAAGGTTAACGGGGTGTATCATGGTTCACCGCAAGGGTTTAGAAGAAATTTAGCTTAGAAACGCAAATGTTAAAAAACGACGGTCCAACACGCACTTAACTGCAAGCTATCCTTTAAAACCCACACCAAATTCAGGGACAGTATGATGAAAGCAGCAACCATCCAGAAATACGGAAGAACTGACGTGCTTGAGGTTTCCGAACGGGATATGCCTGAACCAACCAGCAAGCAAATACTGGTTAAAGTTCATGCTGCCTCCATCAACCCCCGTGATTGGCTATTAATGCGCGGCTTATACGTTTTCGGTAAGCTTGTGGAGCCTTTCCCCATTACGCTTGGAAGCGACATGTCTGGCACGGTCACCAAAGTCGGCTCTGCGGTTTCTAGCTTGAAAGAAGGCGACGCAGTGTTTGGAATGCAGCCTCTCAAGGGGAAATTCGGAGCCTTTGCAGATTTTATCGCTATCAATGCTTCAGCTGTGGCCCTTAAACCAAACAGTCTAAGCCATGCAGACGCCGCTGCCATGCCCTGTGCAGGCATGACAAGCTATCAAGCGATCAAAGACATTGCCAAGCTTAAACCGGGTCAGACTATCTTGATCAATGGCGCGTCTGGCGGCGTTGGTTCGTACGCCGTACAGTTTGCCAAGGCCGTAGGCGCACACGTCGTTGCTGTATGTGGGCCGACAAACAAAGAGCTTTGCTTAAGCTTGGGTGCTGACGAAGTCATTAATTATAAAGAAGAAAAATTTGAACACCAGCGCAACGCTTAT
>JAESTR010000028.1 GCA_016763495.1 Kordiimonadaceae bacterium | reverse complement strand
ATATAAAAGCTGGACCAAAGTAGGGATCATATTATTGTGACCGCTGATAATTAAGCAGGCTATTGGTTTGGCTGTAATCATCCCCATATTGGCAACTTATGAAAACTGGGTTGAATTTGGCACCGGAGACTAACGATGAATTTTGATTATGACTTATTTGTAATAGGGGCGGGGTCTGGTGGCGTACGTGCTGGGCGCATTTCCTCAAGCCTGGGTGCAAAGGTAGCGGTTGCTGAAGAATTCCGGGTGGGCGGTACATGCGTTATTCGAGGCTGTGTACCTAAAAAGTTGCTCGTATATGCAAGTCATTTTGCAGAAGATATGGAGTTGGCCGAAGGGTTTGGCTGGACGATCGGTGAAAGAAGTTTTAGTTGGAAAAAGCTCATTGCCGATAAAGATGCTGAAATTGACCGGCTTAATGGCTTATATATCAAAACATTGAATGGTGCCGGTGTTGAAATCATCAATGGCCGAGCAACTGTTGAAGGGCCAAATACAGTGCGGGTAGGCGATGACACCTATACTGCAAAGAAAATTCTTGTAGCTGTAGGTGGTTGGCCCGCTATGCCTGATGTTCCGGGTATAGAGCATGCTATTTCTTCAAACGAAGCCTTACATTTGGATGACCTGCCAAAACACGTTGTTGTCGTTGGTGGCGGGTATATTGCCGTTGAGTTTGCAGGAATTTTCAACGGAATGGGCAGTAAAGTGACCCAAATATACCGGGGCGAACAGATACTCCGTGGTTTTGATGACGACATACGGCACCGGCTAGCTAAAGAAATGAAGCTGAAGGGTATCGATGTAAGGACACAAACGCAGGTTTCTGCCATCGAAAAAACTGATGCGGGTGTTTCTCTTACATTAAGCGACGGTACGATACTTGAAGCTGACGCTGTGATGTATGCCACTGGGCGCGGCGCCAATACGGGCGGTCTTGGGTTAGAAGCTGCCGGTGTAGAACTTGGCGCCAACGGTTCGGTTAAAGTGGACGCATACGGCAAAACAAATGTTGATAGCATTTTTGCGGTGGGTGATGTGACTGACCGCGTGCAGTTAACGCCGGTTGCTATTAAAGAAGGGCATGCTTTTGCCCTAACGGAATTTGGCGGTACGCCAACATCACCAGAACACGACGCTATTCCAACGGCAGTATTCTCTCAGCCACCGATTGGTACGGTTGGCTTGTCTGAGGAAGATGCGCGGGCCAAGTATTGCGACATTGAAGTGTACGAATCTGACTTCCGGCCAATGAAGTATACGCTCGGGCGCTCTGACGAACGCGCTTATACCAAATTGATAGTAGATAAAGCTACTGACAAGGTTGTTGGTGCGCATATGATTGGTATTGATGCCGCCGAAATTATCCAAGGTATTGGCATCGCGGTTAAGGCTGAGCTTACAAAATCTCAGTTTGATGCGACTGTTGCTGTGCATCCATCGACAGCTGAAGAGTTTGTTTTGATGAGAGAACCACGATCTTGATGCTAAATAACCTTGAAAATAGAAATGAAATTCTACGAATAGCTTTATTTTTCTCAAAAGTTAGAAAAATTACCTAGTTTTAATGACTAATCGAGTTTAAATTGATTGTTAGGTTAGAAAAAGGTTAAGAATGCAAGGAAGCAGGGTAGGTTTACTGTGCTCCTTAAGGGACTTTAAAAATATGACTTCTGACATACAGATATTGGAATCCGCCGTGGTACGCTTTGCAGGCGATAGTGGTGATGGCATGCAGCTTACTGGTAACCAGTTTACTAATTCGACAGCTTTGTCTGGTAGCGACCTTGCGACATTCCCTGATTTCCCCGCTGAAATCAGGGCGCCGATCGGTACTACTTTTGGCGTGTCAGCGTTCCAGATTAACTTTGGCGCGAAGTCTATTAAAACAGTGGGTGATGAGCCTGATGTGCTTGTCGCGATGAACCCTGCTGCGTTGAAGGTTAACCTCAGTAATTTGCGTGCTGGCGGCATGTTGGTTGTTGATAGCGGTGCTTTTACCAAGCGGAATTTGGCAAAGGCAGGCTATGAAGAAAGTCCTCTAGGCACGACCATGCTCGATGACTACCAAGTCGTAGACATCGACATCTCTAGGCTAACCTTAGAAGCAGTTAAAGAACATGGCCTTGGCAACAAGGATGCGTTGCGCTGTAAAAATATGTGGACACTTGGTCTTGTGCTCTGGATGTTTAGTCGCAAACGCGAGCCTATTGCCAAATGGCTAAATAAGAAGTTTGCAAAGCATGAAGCGATTGCGGCATCTAACGTTGCTGCATTGAACGCCGGGCATGCATTTGGTGAAACTGCCGAACTTTCAGCCACTTTTAAGCGCTACCAAATCGGAGCGACGAAAAGCGAGCCAGGTATTTACCGTACAGTAACCGGAAGCCAAGCGCTTTCGTGGGGGATCGCCAAAGGGGGCGAGCTTGCTAATCTGCAGATCGTGCTTGGCAGTTACCCGATTACGCCTGCGTCATCAATTCTGCATGCGCTATCCAACATGAAAGAATTGGGCATAGTCACGTTCCAAGCTGAAGACGAGATCGCCGCAGTATGTGCTGCGATAGGCGCGTCTTATGCTGGCTCACTTGGTGTTACCAGCAGTTCAGGCCCGGGTATTGCTCTTAAAGGCGAGGCCATTGGCTTGGCCATTACGACAGAATTGCCACTGGTGATCATCAACTCCCAGCGCGGCGGTCCGTCAACTGGCATGCCAACAAAAACTGAGCAATCTGATTTGTATCAGGCAATTTATGGCCGCAACGGCGATGCGCCAATGCCCGTGATTTCAACTCGTAGTCCAGGTGACTGCTTTGAAGTTGCGATTGAAGCGTGCCGCCTTGCTGTAAAATATATGACGCCCGTGATGTTGTTGACGGACGGTTTTACTGCGAATGCCGCTGAGCCATGGCAATTGCCAAACCTTGAGGCGCTTGTACCTTTCCCTGCGAAATATGCGAAAGCACCTGAAGACGGCGAAACATTCAGTTGGTTTAAGCGGGATGAAAAAACACTAGCCCGTAACTGGCCTAAGCCCGGCGTGAAAGGTACGGAGCACCGGATTGGTGGTATTGAAAAAGATTTTGATACTGGGCATATTTCATATGATGCAGATAACCACCAAAGAATGACAGATACACGTCAGGCAAAAATAGCCAATATCGCGAATGATATTCCCCGGCAGGAAGTATTGCAGGGTGAAGAAACTGGCACGTTGGCTGTGGTGGGTTGGGGCTCTACTTTTGGCCCAATCTCTGAGGCTGTTAAGGCGGCGCGTTCAGATGGTGTGAAAGTAAGCCACATTCATATTCGTCATATTCATCCATTCCCAAGTAATTTGGGGGCATTGTTGGCAGGCTATGATAAAATATTAGTACCTGAAATGAATACTGGGCAGTTGAAAACTGTGTTGAGAGACACATATTTAATAGACGCGAAACCGCTTAATAAGGTCT
>JAESTR010000027.1 GCA_016763495.1 Kordiimonadaceae bacterium | reverse complement strand
TAATGAAAACCAAAAATAAACAATCAGATACGGAAAAAAACAGGCCAAGACTGCCCGTTATCCCGCACAGTCATCCCGGCTGGAAAGTTATAACTTTTACTGCTCTCATCAGTTCCTTCGGCACAGCAACACAAGCTACGGGCTTTAGATTTTTGGAACAAAGTGTGGCGCAGGTGGGCAACGCAAACGCTGGATTTTCCGCATTGGCAGAAAATGCTACAACAGCCATTACAAACCCTGCCGGCTTGGTAAAATTGGGTGGCTCAGGGTACTCCATTAGCGGGATACTAGTAGATTATAGTCTCAATTTTTCTAACAATGGGTCAGCATCACCTTTTGGCCCATATCAAGGTACAGCAAATCCTAAAGTTAAAACACTCGGTGGGCTTCCATCCTTTTCAGGCTATATGACGATCAATAAAGATCTAGCATTTGGCATCGGAATATTTGCCCCCTACGGGCTACAAATAGACTATCCCGACGATTGGATCGGGAGATATCAATCCAATTTAGGGAAAGCGTTTTCGCTTGAAATTAATCCAGTTGTTTCCTACCGCCTCTCGGAAAAGCTTTCCATTGGCGGAGGCATTAGTGCTCAGTATTTCAATACGAAACTAACATCCGCCGTAGACTTTGGTGGCCTTTGTTTTGTGGCTGTAGATCCAACACTTTGCAGTCAACTAGGTGTCACCCCACAATCCGCAGATGGTACCTCCAAATTAACCGGAGACGCTTGGTCCTTCGGCTTTAATCTTGGCCTACAATACGAAATAACGCCTGGTACAGATATAGGGCTTACCTATAGATCCGCCATGACCCAAAATTTAAATGGAAGTTTTTCCTTCGATAACCCGGAATTACCAGAACCTATCGCAGGCATTACCCAGACACCACTAACCACAGGGTCAAACCTCAGCGGTGAATTCAAGCTGCCACAGATGATATCGATATCTTTCAAACATTCTGTTTCTAGCAAAGTATCCGTTCTCGGTGATGTAACTTGGCTAGATTGGTCGCGCCTGAACAGTCTCGACATCCAACGAGACAACGGGACTCCTGATGTAATTCTAGATTTCAACTGGCGAGACAGCTTCAAACTAGCTTTGGGTCTGAACTACCGCGCCTCTGAACGGTGGCTTTACCGATTTGGCATAAATTATGTTTTCAATACAGATCGCAAAAGCAACCGCCTAGCTATATTCCCGGATGAAGACCGCCGTACTATCGCTGCAGGGTTTAACTATAAATTCTCCGATAAAAACAGCATCGACTTCGCATTTTCCTTCATTGCAAATAAAGATTCTGACATCGCCTCATCGGGAAGCGACGGCGGACAACTTATTGGTACCTATAAAGCAACGACCCGGATTTTCGCACTTCAGTTCAATCATAAATTTTGAACTGAAAATCATATATCCAGGAAATTATGCGCTCTTACTTTCCCTTCCTCGCACTACCACCCTTACCTTAAGGACCTAAAATGAAACCAATATATCCCCGAAATTTTCTGAAAATGATAATACCTGCCCTATGCCTTGTCGGCAGCGCAATTGCTTTGTCAGCTTGTGATACGACGCGTTTTATCGGAAAAATGGCAATAGGCCAACAGGTTGATTACCTTACAACGCCAACCAATCAAAGCGCTAAACTCGATCAAATAAGTGAAAAGGTATGGACTTTTGGCTGGTATTTTGACCGCACGCTTATCGTGGATACAGACGATGGCCTAGTCATAGTTGATCCCTTCAGTAAGGATTTTATTAGTCGACTACTGCCGGCCCTAAAGGCGGCAGGGTTGGACAAACCAATACATTCATTGATTTACACACATTATCACCTTGATCATACTCGTGGAGGTGCTGCGCTAAACCCGCAAAACGTAATCTGCCATGTAAAATGCGAAAGCTATTGGGATAAATTTGAACCAGAGGAAACCGCTGACATTGTGCGGCCAACAAAAACCATAGATGGTGACCAGAAGTTTGAAATTGGAGGTGTGAAATTTGAGCTCGTGCATCTTGGCTTGGCTCATACAGATACAAATTATGCGGTTTTTCTCCCTGATGACAAAACAGTATTTCTCGCGGATACAGTGGCGATAGAGGCGTTACTGCCGGCCGGAGGCGTTTCTATTTTCATGCCGGAATATCTAACTGCCCTCAATACAATACAAGAACTGGACTTTACGACTTTTGTTTCCAGTCATTTTACTTGGGGCAACAAGCAGGATTATATTGATGCTGCAGAATTGCAGCGTGATGGGCGAAAGTGGGTTATTGAGGCTATTGCTCATGTCGGTGGAAGCAGCAACCAACCAATACCACTAATCAACGATAAAGAACGGTTTGTGGAAGCATTTGACTATTTCTACGTTAAAATGGCTGCTAAATACGGCGACTGGCACGGATTTGATGCTCAAATCTTACCGACATTTTTGAACGGCTTTATAGCCTACCATGTAGGTAGTTAAACAACATGTATTTTTAAGGTAGTACCTACTTTCCTAGAAATACAATCCACTGCCCGGTTTAATGTGACAAAATGCTTGATGCTGTACCTGGTACAGACTTTATACTCTCCATTGTAGTGAGGTGGGCAAGCCTTCTACTGATGGAGAGTTAGTGGTATGATTTCAGTTGAAACGTTAGCGCTTTATGGTCCTGCACTACTTATAGCTGGTGCTATAATATGGGGTGCAGCGCGCATGATATACTTATGGCGTGCACAAGGTGTATCAGTATTAGCTGTGTCTGGACGCAATAGAACAGCCACCGACTATTGCCTCGCTGCGACCGCGATTATACTGGATGCATATTTGTGCTTACGGCCATTCTACCCTGAAATTGATACGTTCGTATTCACCACTACACCTGGCTTACCCGGTACCGGCCTAATACTTATGGTAGTAGGTGTGACCGTCGCAATTATATGTCAGTTAGGTATGGGCAGCGCGTGGCGCATTGGGGTGCCAGAAGAACGTGAAACAAGCCAATCGCTGGTGACAACCGGTTTGCACGCCTATAGCCGCAACCCAATATATGTTGGTATTATGCTATTTATCATTGGCTCAGCCTTTATCGCGCCCGGCCCTATTACCACCTTAAGCACAATCGCCACCTGGTTATTCCTTCAGCCTCTCGTTAAAGGAGAAGAAGCCTTTATGGCTGATGCCTTTGGTGAAGAGTATCAAATCTATTGCACCTGTGTACGCCGCTGGCTCTAACACTATGTAATTTGCTAAAACTGAGGGCAAATCAGTGCATCAAAAAGTTTTGCGATCAACCCTATTTGTGCTTCCCTCTTCCGGTAACATATTCTAACGTCAAGCTCCTAAATATATAAAAAACCAAATAGTCACTCACTTACAGAAAAATGAATTTGTCATAATGATAAAAGAGAAAAGCAAATGAGAAAAATTCTTTCGACAGCCTCTACCATTGCCCTCGTGCTTTCTTTAACCGCTTTCAGCGAACTTCACGCCGCCGAAACAGGGATAGAAGGCACTGCAGCATCCGCCGCTACAAACGCGAAAACCACGGCGAACCAAAGCGAAAGTGACCGTTACTATTCCCTTGTGGACGACGCCTTTAAACATACGGTTTCTCGCTCGCCTACGTATCAAGCCTATTTAGGTATCAAAAAAGATATCGACAAATGGGACGATGCCTCTGAAGCCCGAGCCCTTGAAAACCATGAAATTGAGAAATCTAATTTAATAGAATTACAAGCCATCAACTTTGATACATTGAATGATGCTGCAAAATTGAGCTACCGGCTATACAAAAGCGAAACTGAACGCGGTATTCGTGAGTTTCAATTCAGAGACCATAGTTATCCCGTCAATACCATGTTTGGCCAGCATACTGGCATACCGACATTCCTGATGAATATGCATAGAGTTGATGACCTAAAAGACGCCAACGCTTACATCACGCGCCTGGAGACCATCGACGAGCAAATTGACCAATAGATTGTAAACTTAAAGCGCCGGCAGGAAAATGGCGTGCTTGTACCCAAGTTTGTATTCCCGGTGGTGATCCCAGCCTCCAAAAATGTGATCACTGGCGCCCCTTTCACTGATAGTGAAACAGATAGCCCCTTGCTCGCTAACTTTAAAGAAAAAGCAGCAGGGCTTAAGCTCGCCGACGCCGAAACCGAAGCCTTAATCACCAACGCGATAGCCGCCCTGAAAATCTCAGTAAAACCCGCCTACGAAAAACTGATTGCTTTCCTCGAGAGCCAAGAGAAAGTAGCAAACACCGATGATGGTGTTTGGAAATTCCCTAACGGCGAAGCTTTTTATGCCAACGAATTAAAGCGCTACACCACCACAAACCTTACCGCTGCTGAAATTCACCAAATTGGGCTTGATAATGTTGCGCGCATCCACGGTGAAATGCGCACTATTATGAAGACTGTTAAGTTTGAAGGAAACTTGCAGGAATTCTTTGCTTTCATGCGTGATGACAAACAATTTTACTATGATACCAACGAGGAAGGCCGCGCTGCGTATTTGGCTGAGGCAACGGCTGCCATTGAAGCAATTAAAGTCAAAATTCCTGAGTATTTTGGCCTATTGCCAAACGCGCCTGTGGAAGTGAAGCGTGTTGAGCCTTTTCGTGAAAGATCCTCCGGCAAAGCATTTTACCAGCGTCCCACACCAGACGGTAAACGCCCTGGGCGCTTCTACGCCAACCTTTATGACATGGCTCAAATGCCCAAATACCAGATGGAAGCCCTTGCCTTTCACGAAGGTATCCCTGGCCATCATATGCAAATCGCCATCACACAAGAACATAAGGGCATCCCTATGTTCCAAAAGTTCACCAGCTTCACGGCATTCACTGAAGGCTGGGGCCTTTATTCAGAGCTACTTGGCAAAGACATGGGCTTCTATACTGACCCATACTCTGACTTTGGCCGACTGGCGATGGAACTGTGGCGCGCATGCCGTTTGGTCGTAGACACCGGTTTGCATTACAAACGCTGGACCCGCGAAGACGCCATCAAATACTTGGGGGATAATACGCCAAATCCGTCAGATGATAACGTGAATGCAATTAACCGCTACATCGTTATGCCAGGCCAAGCTACAGCTTATATGATCGGTAAAATCAAGATTTTAGAGCTGCGGGAATGGGCACGCTCAGAAATGGGAACGTCTTTTGAAATCAAAGACTTCCATGACGCGGTGCTAAAAAATGGCCCAGTACCACTGAATATTCTTGAAGAAAATATTCATGCATGGGTTAAAAGCACAAAATCCTCTTAAGAAAAATATCACAACAAAAAAAGGGCTACCTAATGGTAGCCCTTTTTTTAGCGTCATATTAACTGCTCTGTTATTTGAGCATTTTTTCAACTTCAATTTTGAGCTCGCTTGCAACATTACCCAAACCATCAGCAATGGTTTGCACTTCGCCAACACTAATGGCTGTGGTTTCAATGGCCTGCTGCACCTCGGAGATATGCGCAGACACCTCCTGCGTGCCAGTAGCGGCCTCTTGAGCGTTCCGTGCGATCTCTATGGTAACCGCACGCTGCTCTTCAGACGCTGAAGCGATAACGCCAGCGATTTCATTCACCTCACCAATCACTGTGCTAATTTCACTGATTGCATCAACAACATTTTTTGTTTCTGCTTGAATAGTAGAAATTTGCCGTGTGATGTCTTCGGTAGCATTAGCCGTTTGGCTAGCAAGTGACTTCACTTCGCTCGCAACAACCGCAAATCCGCGGCCTGCTTCACCGGCACGTGCAGCCTCAATGGTCGCATTCAATGCCAGCAAATTGGTCTGGTTAGCAATATCACTGATCAATTGCACTACTTCACCAATTTTATTCGCGGCAACCTCAAGGTCTTTCACTTGCTTATCAGCTTCCTCTGACCGCGATGCAGCCTTGCCAGAAATTTCAGCCGCCCGTGTAATTTGGTTGCTGATTTCGGATACAGAGGCATCCAATTCTTCCGTAGCAGCAGCCATTGTTTGTACATTTGCTGTCGCTTGCTCTGATGCTACAGCTACAGCGGCGGCAATAGATGTATTCCGCGCGCTATCTTCAGCCATTGTATCTGAATGCGCTTTTAGGGTGCTACTATTGCTTAATATATTTTCGACAGTCCCTGACACAGCTTCTTCTACTGCTATCTGATTGGTCACAATAGTCCATGTAGCCAGCGC
>JAESTR010000026.1 GCA_016763495.1 Kordiimonadaceae bacterium | reverse complement strand
GGGAACGCTGAGTGGAACTTCGTCCCGAGCGAGGCTGATACGGGCGGTGTGTTTGCGGAACTGACCAAGAACGCGCTGACCAAAGACCCGTCAACACCGTTTGCATAGTGACGTGCGTCAGTTTCATACTCTACGTGTGCTGTAGAGATTGTGATACCGCGCTCACGCTCCTCTGGGGCTTTGTCGATGTTAGCGAAGTCAACTGCTTCACCTTTACCGCTAGCTTCCGCTAGTACTTTTGTAATCGCAGCTGTAAGTGTCGTCTTACCATGGTCAACGTGACCAATGGTACCAACGTTACAGTGCGGCTTAGTACGTTCAAACTTCTCTTTAGCCATGCTAGTTCCCTTGCAAGCATCACGCCCAAGGCCTGCGGCAAATGGACGAACCTATTATACAAAGCAGCCTCTTTTAGAGTGCTACTGTCAATATCGTCGTTCGAGAGTGACCTAATGTGGAGCGGGTGAAGGGAATCGAACCCTCGTCGTAAGATTGGAAATCTTCTGCTCTACCATTGAGCTACACCCGCATATCGTATCGTGCACAGGGCCAATCGGCTCCTCCCGAACACAAACAGATAAACCTTCCTGCAGAACAGCCGCAAGGAAGGTTAGTGGTGGAGGGGACAGGATTCGAACCTGTGTACGCTATGCGGCCAGATTTACAGTCTGGTGCCTTTAACCACTCGGCCACCCCTCCACATTTACCTACGCTAAAACACTATGATTTTCGCGCTGTGGTGAGGGCGCAATATGCCCATATCTTAAAACAAGTCAACAGCAACTTTTTCACTAGGTGATTTTTTTTATGTTGGCATAGCGACAACCGCAGGAAAGCGCAGTGAAAGAGTATATGCAGCATCAGCATAAAGTGCGGTAGATAGGGAGCAAAACACTCAAGCTGCGGCTGTTTTTGCTTTCAGCCATTTTAAAACGCGGCCATCTAGTATCAACAAGCCAAGTGCAATGACAGCCATGCCTGCAAAAGCAGAAGGTGGTAATTGCTCGCCAAGTACTAACCATGTTAGCCACATAGCACTAACAGGCACCAAAAGTGTAACAAGTGTGGTGTTCGTCGCGCCAACTGTCGCCACAAGCCTGAAATACAGCATATAGGCTATCGACGTGCACACTATTCCCAATGCCAACAACGCGCCTAATACCCGGTAAGATATAGACTGTGTCAGTATATCTGGGTTTGTTATCAATAAAAAAGGCACCATCAATAGTACGCCCATAGCAAATTGCCCGGTTGCTACAGTTAAAGGCTGGATACCTTCTTTGCCAAATCTACGGCCATAAACGGTACCCACTGCATACGATAGTCCCGCTGCCAAAATGGCTATCTGCCCTATATTTTCCAGAGAAAATGCAAAGATCGTTTCAAAGCCAATAACCACCGAGAGGCCAAAAATCGCGATGAGCAAACCAGCAACTTTATGAACAGAGAGCTTTTCATCGTCGGTGAATATCTGCGCTATGATTACGGCAAACACAGGCGTTGAGGCATTGAGAATAGCTGCAATGCCGCCCATCACATATTGCTGCCCCCAGACAATAAGCATGAAAGGCGTAATATTATTCACCACCGCGAGCAACAGAAAAGCACGCCATATAGGCCAATTTCGCGGCATGCTGCCGCCTGTCAGTTTCAACAGGATATAAGATGCAATGCCGGCCATAGTTATGCGCGCAGTAACAATGGTGATCGGGGCAAGCTCTTCAAGCGCAATTTCAATGAAAAGGAATGAACCACCCCACAATATGGACAGAAGGATAAGCATACCCCAGCCCTTACCGTCTAATTGCAATTGATTCCTCATCAAGCTCACACCTTCTAATTGTTTCATCTCTCAATCCTTTTCACTCTGGAACAGAGCACTAGGCCCAGCCCATCATTTTCGGAGAATGGAAACTAGGGGAAACGCAAGGTGATAACTATCCATTTCATGCGGTTCAATTGAATTTTATTGTGGTACCTATTTCAAGAAAACAGCTCGCCACGCTGCATGACCATACATGTATTGCGCGTTACCGGCACTGTATCCAATAGCTACCAATATTGTCATAGTTATGGATAAGACAAACGACTTGTGCTAACCCGCCTGTTAGAACAACTGATGTGAAACATAACACGTACCATGCATTTAGGAATAAGCTCTTGAGTAAAAAGAAAAATAAACCATCCACCAAAAGACGCGAGCAATCCCTAGAGGGTGGTAATAGGCCAAGGCAACAAGCACCGCGCCGCGAAAACCGTGAATCTAACGATCGTCAGGCTCCTGTTGAAATGCGTGAAATGCGTGAAATGCGTGAAATGCGCTATGATACAAACAGCCGGCCAGTAGCCCTAACTGCACGTAACAGCTATTTTCTGTTTGGTCGCAATTCAGTAACAGCAGCGCTTGCAAATCCTGTACGGGAATGTGTGCAGTTAATAGGTACAGAAAAATCACTGGCTGATTTCGCAATACCTGACCGTCGCAGCAAGTTAAAAATTGAAACCCATGCACACACCGGCCATATAGCTGCCAGCGTTCCAGAGGGTGCACCGCATCAGGGAATATTACTGGAAGTCCGGCGCCTGCCCGCTATTGGCGTTCATGACTTTAAGCCCATACCTGACCGCAAGAATATCATTCTGATGCTAGACCAAGTAACAGACCCACACAATGTTGGCGCTTGCATGCGCTCGGCAGCAGCACTTGGTGCACGCGCCTTCATCACGCAAGACAGAAATAGCCCGGACGAAGGCGGTGTGCTGGCGCGTTCAGCAGCGGGTGCGCTGGAAATACTCCCGTGGTTACAAGTCGCTAACTTGGCACAAACACTAGAGACACTACGCGATTTCGGCTATTGGAGTGTGGGGCTCGACGGCAATACAGAGCAATCAATCAGGACCCTTAAGCTTGGCGATAACATCGTTATCGTTATGGGATCAGAAGGCAAAGGCCTGCGACCACTTGTTCGTAAAAACTGCGATGTGATAGCCAAAATCCCCATGCAAGGTGCGGTGGAAAGCCTGAATGTATCAAACGCAGCAGCTATTGCGCTTTATGAATTAGCAGAATGATCTGATTGAATTGGCAGCTCAAAACCTAATGGGTAAAAATGGCACTTTGCGTTTCTTCTTCGCAAGTGCCCAATTACCGCGCACCCATACTTTTTTATAGTTTGGGTGCTGCATAACCAACAGGGTCCATGTGCGCTCTACAGCAGGTGTTTTGCGTTCTTCCTCAGGCCAGTCCTTATACCAACCACCGGTTTCCGCGACCCAGTTTAAATCATCAAACAGTATCAGGCCGCCATCATTCAGCAATTTGTCCACGAGAAAAAAGGCGAAGCCAGTATCGTCCCACATGTGCCCTGCGTCCAAATAGCAAAAATCAAACTTACGGCCTTCTTCTATCAATTTCATAAGCCGCCAAAGGTGGGAGCGTTGCTCATAATGAACTTCAAGCAAATGGCTTAAGCCAAGCTTTTCAGCAAGCCCTTCAATATTTGGCTCGTGCTCTTTTGTGTGAATGAGGTCAATTGTCGTGAGCTTCCGGTCACCGCCCATTTCATCAAGCATGGCAGCCATATACATGGATGAAACACCATGATAGAAGCCAATTTCCAATATATTTTTACAGTTATATTTGGTAATTACTTTTTGCAGCTTTTGCGCCATAGGCAGGCGCATATACGGCAAGTCACCAAGCTGCTCGCTCACATATTCCAGTTTCACTAATCACACTCCCCACGCAGATCGACCGAACAGTAACATGTTTGGTTTTCTGCATTGCTATAGATATAGTGTCGGCAAAACAAATGAAATCTCAGCTTCGCGGTACAAATTGAGTTCGAGAATTAGAAAGCCCTGCCCCTATGCAAACACTGCAATCAATCATCGATACACTCGATCTCGCGCCCCATCCTGAAGGGGGTTTTTATAAACGCATGTATGAAAATGATGCTGGCCCCGAAGGCCGCGGCCATGCCACCGCCATATATTACCTGCTAGAGGGGCAAAAATTCGCCAAGTGGCACAAAGTGGTGGATGCAGACGAGCTGTGGTTTTGGCATGCTGGCGCGCCGCTAACGCTGGAAATTGATGCAAAGCAAAAAGGTGTGCAGGCCTACACCCTGGGGATAGATATACCGGCAGGGGAACGCCCGCAAATTACGGTGCGCGCAGGGGAATGGCAACGCGCACGATGCGATGGTGACTGGACCCTTGTTAGCTGCTGCGTCAGCCCTGGATTTTTATTTGAAAATTATGACCTAGTCGAAGACCCAGACTGGCACCCTAACCAAGCCTAGCCTCCGCCAGAATTAATGGCAAATAGGCGCGGCATCCTATTTTATTTCGCGGAAGCCTTGCCTGCTCGAATCATGACACCGCCTAAGTATAAAAACCACCCGATTTGGCCAAGACCAAAAACAGCTCCGCCTATTTCTCCGAGACCGGGGAGTGATGAGCTGATTCCAGCCACCCCCACCAAAATACCAAGCATATGCAACGACTTTGGAAACACTTGATGGCGGATACCAACCCAACTCACCAGAAATACCCAAAAGCCGCCAACCAGCTCATTACCCCCAGCCAAACCTTCATAAATTGTGCTTATTGTCAGCCAAACGGTTGCAGCCTGTTCCGGATCTTTGCCATAAAGATCTATCACGGTCGCCATACCAACATTGAAAATCATGCTACCGGCAATGACCAGCCCGGCCCAAAGAAAACCAAACACACTAGCAACCTGCATCACATTCGGGGCCACCGCTTTTAAAAGATGATGAAGAGACAATACAAGTATCACTAAAATACTACTGAAGGCGGCACCAATCATCAACATTGCCACATGCTGC
>JAESTR010000025.1 GCA_016763495.1 Kordiimonadaceae bacterium | reverse complement strand
AGTGACCGCGCAACTTGGTTGTCGGGGTCGAGTAAGTAATCCAGCGCGCCTTCCATCCACCATTCAGCCATTGTTTCACCTGGGTGTTGGCGGGCGATGAGCCACACTATTTTGCGGCCTTTGGGTCCGTGACCAATTTCAATTAAATCCATGTCCTGCCCATCAAGGGTATGGCCAAGCACACTTGTTTTAACAAATGGAGATAGGGATACACTGGCGATCAGGTCAGCATGTTGTTCCATCGAATATGGTGCGAAATATGCAAAGTAAATGCTGTCTTGCTCAGGCTCGGTTTCCCAAGCCAGTGTCGTGCCATTAAACGTCGTTGAAAGACGAAACCAGTTTTCCCGATCGTAAGAAGCGCATACGCGGTAATTTTTCCATCCTTCGGGGTAGGCAGCGCCGCCTGCATTCTCAATGCTAAACTTGCACAGCGTATCAGCCACACCTGACGCACGAAAATGAAACCACTGATAAAAGTGCGAATTGCTGTCTTTTGGGATTTCCAAGCGAACATCTGCTGGATTGTCAGCATTTAAGACTTTTATTTTACCGCTATCAAAAGCGCTGGAGATGAGCATTTCGGTCCCTTTATTCTGCTTAAGCATTGTTTGTGCTGGTATATTTATAATCTGCGTAGCACCAGCACCCAGCCTAGTACAATAGTTAGATTTATAAGTTCGCTTATAACGACGGAATTCAGGGAAAACACGGTAAAAAGCCATGACAATCGGCGTTTTTTTTGGTAAGATTGCACCACTGACGTGAAAGCGTGAGAAAATATCCCTGCTATCTAACAGGGAAAATGGAGACGTTTCGCAGGGCATGGGGAACGTCTCCGATTTTTTTGGGCTTTTGCGCCAATAAAGCTGATGTCAGATACGCCATTATGGCTGCTTGGGAATATGCTGCCTAAAAAGCTTTTGTACCTATTGACAGATTGCTCTCCCAGTCCTATGTTCCGCGCCGAATAGATTCTAGGAATAACAGATTCGTTGTTCCCGCCCTTTTCCAAAACCTTCGCAGGTTGGAAGCTGGGTGTGTGTTAACTAGTTTTAGGAAGACGAGCCATGAAAGTTCGCAATAGCCTGAAGTCCCTAAAGAACCGTCATCGCGATTGTCGCGTGATTCGTCGTAAGGGCCGTACATACGTAATTAATAAAACACAGCGTCGCTTTAAAGCGCGTCAAGGCTAACAGCAGGCTTTCAGCCTCTTAGCTTGTGGTAAAGATTTAGCCGTGCATCCGATAGGATGCGCGGCTTTCTCGTTTGTGTGGTGAAGAGGTACCTGACCTACTTGCCCAAGCGGCCTTATTTGCCGCTCAGGTTTGTCTGTTTTCAAGTAAGCTAGGGTTAATCCTGTTGTTTGTGCTCAGGGAATAATGCTTCAAGAGAATCGCGGTTGGCCTCTGCTATCCCGCGCTCGGTCACTAGACCTGTGATATATTCGCGTGGTGTCACATCAAAGGCATCGTTGCGAGCTGGTGTGCCAGCCGGTGCAATTGTTACTGTTTCAATGGTACCTATACTTGTGATGCCAGTGATTTGAGTAATTTCTTGGCTGTCTCTTTCCTCAATAGGCATTTGTGTAAGGCCATCTTCCATCGCCCAATCAATGGACGGGGACGGTGCGCATACATAAAAAGGCACATCATTGTCGTAGGCGGCCAGTGCTTTCAAATAGGTGCCAATTTTATTGCATACATCGCCTGAACCTGTGGTGCGGTCTGTGCCCACAAAACAAATGTCTACCATACCTTGCTGCATCAGATGCCCCCCTGCATTATCCACAATAAGGGTGTGCGGCACACCGTGATTGAGCAGCTCCCACGAAGTCAAGCTGGCGCCCTGATTACGAGGACGGGTTTCATCGACCCATACATGCACCTTAATACCTGCTTCATGGGCTTTATAAATCGGTGCAATGGCAGTGCCCCAATCGACTGTCGCCAGCCAGCCAGCGTTACAGTGCGTTAGAATATTAACAGTCGTGTCAGCCAAGCCTTCATCTGCTTTGGATTTGGCAATAGCTTCAATCAGCGGCAAGGCGTGGTCTCCCATGGCTTCACACATGGCGGAATCTTCATCACAAATTTCCGCTGCGATAGCGTAAGCGGCTACTACGCGGTCAGTCTCTGGTAGGGCGATCACATGGGCGCGTACTTTATCTAGTGCCCAGCGTAAGTTCACAGCTGTTGGCCGGGAGGCAAGCAAGCTGTCATAGGCAGCTTCAAGGTTCTTGTTAGATGGATTGGCATGAGCGGCAAGTGCATAGCCATAAGCTGCTGTGGCCCCAATAAGGGGTGCGCCGCGCACCAGCATGTCACTGATGGCGTTTACGGCATCATCAGTACTGGTGAGGCTAACAGTTTTAAAATGGTGTGGTAATTTGGTTTGGTCAATAATTTGGATGCTATGTCCGTCTTCCGCAACCCAAATGGTGCGAAAATGCTTGCCTTTAATCTTCACTATACTCTCCTTCGGCTGAGCCCTCTAGGCTGCCGTTCAACATTCATATCACCATAGGAAAAGTAGAGTGCAATGACAATTGCTTGATTTTTATTGTGCAGATTGCTCTACCCCTTCAGGAGCTTTCAAAAAATTCTGGAGGATTAGGTGTCAAAGTTAACTGCTGTACTGTTTGATATTGGCAATGTGCTGGTCAAGTGGGATCCACGCTTATTGTATGCATCAGAAATTCCAGATGAAAGCGAGCTGGTGTATTTCCTTAAGGAAGTGATTAAGCCTGAATGGAATTTGGAACAAGATAGAGGGCGGTCATTTGAGGAAGGTGTGAAGCTGCTGAGCGGGCAGTTTCCTGATTATGCTGATCTGATCGCTATGTTTGATAAGCGCTGGATAGAAACGCTTGGTGGCCCAATAGAAGGGTCTGCTGATATACTGAACCAGTTGGTAGCCGCGGGCGTGCCTGCCTTTGGTTTAACAAATTTCTCAGCTGAAAAGTGGCCCATATTTTGTGAGGCCTATGATTTTACGGAAAAGTTTGATGCTGTGCTCGTTTCAGGGAAAGAAGGTCTGGTGAAACCCGATCCTGCTATTTACCAATTGGCGCTTTCGCGTTTTGGGCTGGTGGCTGAAAATACGATTTTCATTGATGATAAAATTGAAAATGTGGATGCTGCAAAGGCTATGGGGTTTGTAGGGCATCATTTTACTGATGCCCCAACATTATATGCGGAAATGCAAGCGCATGGCTTACTGGTATAGCTAGGCTTTAGCTTTTATCGTCGTTACTAACCCATGCGATATGCAGCACATTAGTGGCCCCAGGCGTGCCAAATGGTACGCCTGCGGTTATCACAATGCGGTCACCAGGTTCAGCAAGTCCTTGGCGTACAGCCATGCGCTTTGACTTGCCGATCATTTCCTCAAACGAGTCAACATCCTTAGTTTTAACTGTATGTAGGCCCCAAACTATGGCCAGCCTTCGGGCGATAGTAAGCTTGGGCGTCAATGTTAAAATTGGCGCTTCTGGCCGCTCACGCGCGGCGCGCATAGCAGTCGCGCCTGAAGTCGTGAATGTCACAATCGCTTTGGCTTGTACTGACTGCGAAACATGACGGGCAGCAGCGGTTATTGCATCTTCAGCTCGTGCGTTCGGGTTGATATGCTCAGCGGCGATCGTTTTAAAATAGTCAGGCTCACTTTCGACGCGCTTTGCCACCCGGTCCATCACGGCCACTGCTTCACACGGAAAATCTCCGACAGCGGATTCAGCGGATAACATCACGGCGTCTGCACCGTCAGACACGGCTGTTGCTACGTCAGAAACTTCAGCGCGCGTTGGCACAGGTGATGTGATCATAGATTCAAGCATTTGCGTGGCAACGACAACTGGCTTGCCAGCGGCACGCGCCTTGCGGATGATTTTTTTCTGGATGCCGGGGACCTTTTCCACGGCCTCTTCCACACCCAAGTCACCCCGCGCCACCATAACACCATCAGAAAGCTCAATGATTTCATCAAGAGCATCTACAGCGGCTGGCTTCTCAATTTTTGACATGATAGCCGCTTTGCCGTTTATGAGCCGCTTGGCTTCAGCTACGTCAGCTGCGCGCTGCACAAAGGAAAGCGCAATCCAGTCAGCACCGTGCTTCAAGGCAAAGGTCAGGTCACGCCGGTCTTTTTCAGTAAGGGCTGCTAGCGGCAAGACGACGTTTGGGATATTTACGCCTTTGCGGTTAGACAGCTTGCCGCCGACAATCACGCGGCAGTCAGCTTTTTCTTTGGTTACAGTTTGTACTTCAAGCCTGATTTTACCGTCATCAAGCAGCACATTGCTACCAACCTCTAAAGCATCAAAAATTTCTTTATGCGGCATGCCGACACGTTTTTGTGTGCCGGGTGTGTCTTTGAGGTCCAGTGTGAATATTTCGCCTTCAACCAGCATGACTGAATCATCAGCGAATGTACTAATGCGTAGTTTTGGGCCTTGAAGGTCGGCGAGTATGGCAATTGGTCGGCCAACATCACGTTCCACTTGACGGATAATATGTACTAAGGCTTCTTTGTCTTTATGATCGCCATGGCTCATGTTCAGCCTGAACACATCAACGCCAGCGTCAAATAATTCTCGAATAGCTTCCAGTGAGCTGGAAGCAGGGCCGAGGGTCGCTACAATGCGGGTTTTTCTCTCTCGGCGTTTGTTTGGTGTCATTGTCTCTCTTAGTGCAGTCACGTATGCCTCCGGATATATCGTTTATATTTTTATGGTCTTGTTTCGGGGCTTTTGTTTTCTTTATTGCTGCTATAAAGCAGGAACAAACATTTAGCACTATATGGTGGCTAAGCAAAAGCCTCATTATGTATATGCAATGAAAGATACTATTTTGGACCCAATTGTCTTGAACCCAAAAGCGCGCGCAGGCGTTATTGTTTTGTGTGAGCATGCCAGTAACCATGTGCCTGAAGGCTATGCCAACCTCGGTCTCAGTGATGAAGACCTCGAAAAGCATATTGCGTGGGATATTGGGGCAGAGAAAGTTACGCGTAAAATTTGCGAGATGATGGAAGTTTCTGGGGTTCTTTCAAAAGTGTCGCGATTGGTCATCGACGGTAACCGCGAGCCTGACCACCCTACACTTGTCCCTCGTCAAAGCGATAACATCGTCATCCCCGCCAATCAGGAATTGCCAGCCTCGGCTATTGCAGCGCGTAAGGAGGCCTTTTATGACCCGTTCCATAAGGCCTGTGATACGTTGATTGAAGCGCATCTGGAGGCGGGTGTTACGCCGCTGGTTGTGGGGCTGCACAGTTTCACGCCGGAAATGAATGATGAGCCGCGCCCGTGGGAAATTGGATTTCTCTGGAACAAAGACCCGCGCTTGTCACAGGCGATGATTGGTATGATT
>JAESTR010000024.1 GCA_016763495.1 Kordiimonadaceae bacterium | reverse complement strand
GCCATGCCGCGGTATATACCAAGCGGCGAAAGGCCTTTCTTCTCGGCAACTTTAGCTTCCATCAACACAGACGCTGAGGCACCATCTGACAGCTGGCTGGCGTTACCTGCCGTGATCGTGCCACCATCAATAACCGTGCGCAAACCACTCAAGCCAACGAGTGTTGTTTCAGGGCGATTGCCTTCGTCCTTTTCAAGCGTCACATCATGGAAGGTAATTTCTTTTGTTTCTTTATTCATCATGCCCATTTTTGTAGAGATAGGCACGATTTCGTCATCAAACTTGCCAGCTTGCTGAGCTGCAGCTGTACGCTGCTGTGACTGGAGACCATATTCATCCATCGCCTCACGGCTAATACTATAGCGGTCAGCCACAATTTCAGCAGTTTGCAACATAGGCATATAGGCATGCTCGCTAGCAGCAACCACAGCAGGATCTACAGCATAATGCATGTTCATCTTATCGTTCTGCACCATTGAAATACTGTCCAGCCCAGCACCAACAGCCACATCCATGCCGTCAGAAATAATCTGTTTGGCCGCAGTTGCGATAGCCATCATGCCTGACGCACACTGGCGGTCAATTGTCATGCCAGCCACGGTATCCGGCAAGCCAGCCGCGAGTGAGGCCAAACGGCCCACATTGCTGCCACCCGAACCCTGAGTTAAGGCACAGCCCATCACCACATCTTCAACTTCAGCACCTTCAATGCCAGCACGCTCAACAGCGTGTCTGATAGCATGGGCACCAAGAGATGGCGCGAGTGTAGAGTTTAATGACCCACGGTACGCTTTACCGATGGGCGTACGAGCGGTTGATACAATTACTGCTTCGCGCATTTTATTATCCTATCCGTTCTGCTGACTGAGGAAAGCCGCAGCTTTTGTTACAAATTTAGTTGATTGATCGAAACCTTGTGTCAGGACTTTTTGCCCTTCAGGATTGGTAATGTCAGCCATTGCAGCCCGTACATTTTCCGGCGTCTGCTCGGCAGGGCTCAGATAAATACCTTCTGTCTCATACGTAACAGCTTGTGCGTATCCGCCAGAACCAGCACAAAGCGTCGTCCGCGTTGGCGCATCTTTATCACAAAGCGTTAGCAGGCCTGCGGTTACAGATTCAGGCGTTGAAACCTCCATTGCAATGTCTGGCAATAGTCCTTCGGTCATGCGGGTAGCAGCCATCGGCGCAAGACAATTTACATTGATGTTATATTTTGCGCCTTCAATAACAAGCGTGTTCATCAAGCCAACAACAGCCATTTTAGCCGCACCATAGTTAGACTGACCAAAGTTGCCGTAAAGGCCTGAAGATGACGTCGTGTTTACAATACGGCCATAAGCCTGTTCTTTCATGATTTCCCACACAGCTTTTGTGCAAATGAAAGTGCCTGTCAAATGAACTTGAACGACAAAATTAAAATCTTCAGCCGTCATTTTACTAAAGGATTTATCGCGCAACACCCCAGCATTATTCACTAAAACGTCGATGCGGCCCCATTTATCCATTGTTTGCTTAACCATGTCTGCAACTTGGTCAGCGTCACACACATTAGCACCGTGCGCGAACGCCTCGCCGCCAGCATCAATGATTTCTTTGACAACAGCTTGTGCGGCCTCAGAAGAACCGCCTCCGCCGCGCACATCGCCGCCAAGGTCGTTCACCACGACTTTAGCGCCGCGTGCGGCAAGCGCCAGCGCGTGACTGCGGCCCAAACCACCGCCTGAACCGGTCACAATCGCGACCTGATCATCAAAACGAATGCTCATAACTATCTCCAATTTCGTTTTATAGGTAGCTCTGGCTTCTTCTCATCGGCCTGAACTACAGTATTATTGTTAGGCAAGAAGAATAAGCGTCAGCCACTCTGCGACAAGCGCGGGCTGATCTTGACCTTCAATTTCCATCGTAATTTCACTTTTTAGCAACATACGATTGCCAGGTTTTTCAGTAACTTCTGTTAGCTTCACTCGGGCGCGAATACTGCTATCAACTTTAACAGGGCTGAGAAAACGGACTTTGTCAGTGCCGTAATTCAGAACAGCCGCCGTGCCTTCAACACCAACCATGGAATTGCTTGAAAGATGGCTTAACATTGATAGAGTTAAAAAACCGTGCGCGATTGTTGTACCAAAAGGCGTGGCTGCGGCTTTCTCGGCATCAACATGAATGAACTGATGGTCTTCTGTTACATCAGCAAACTTGTTGATACGGTCCTGGTCGATTTTAAACCAGTCAGACACACCAGTTTCTTTACCAATGTAATTCTTAATCTCTTCTTTTGAAACAATTTTACCCATATCACTCTCCGTATATCGCTAATTTGAAGCTTTAAGCTTTTGATTCAAGCAGGCGCTATAAACCATTGAACCGAATCGATAATATAAAACGAATCAACCCGATTCGTTCGATTCGTTTTCTATATCACTAACACAACCATCAAGGCTTGGCAGCCATCCCTCCATCTAAAGGAATTACACCGCCGGTTATATAGCTTCCGGCCCTTGACGTTAACATAAGAAGTATTCCGGCTATATCTTCCGGTTTCCCAAAGCGGTGTAATGGGACATAGGCCTCCATAGCCGCACGGCGTTTTTTATTTTCAGTCACAAATGCCATCATACGGCTTGGGAAGGGACCGGGCGCAATAGCGTTTACAGTGATATGGCTTGAGCCAAGCTCAGTTGCCAACATACGTGTGAAGTGGTGTATCGCCGCCTTGCTAGCGGCATAACTATAAGCACCGTTCGAGACTGCTTTAGTCCCCATAACAGAACCGAGGTTTACGATCCTTGCCGGGTCGTCTGCTGTGCCTGCCTTACGCAGCATCAGCAGTAATAACCGGGTAAGGTCAGCAACTGCGGTTACGTTTAGCGTAAGAACGTCATCCCATTTTGACCGGGGGAAGTCTTCAAAATCCGCCCCCCAAGTCATACCAGAGTTATTGATGAGAATATCAAGCTTATCTTCATGCTCCGCCATCTGGCTTGCAAGGACTTCAGTACCTTCTGGTGTCATTAGGTCAGCCTGTAAGGCAATCACCTGCCCCGGACCAACAGCATTAAGCTCTTCAGCCACCGCCTCACAACTTTCAAGGCGGCGTGAAGCAATATAGACTTTGCAACCAGCGCGCACAAAAGCTTCAGTCGCCATTGTGCCAATGCCTGAACCGCCACCGGTGATCAACACTGTTTTACCGGTTACATCGAAAAGTGTGTCTATATTCACTCGTCTACCTTAAACGCTGTTTGAGCGGTATTTCTTGAGCTCTGTACGAGCGATCACCATCCGATGTACAGCATCAGGCCCATCAGCAAAACGAAGTGTACGCTGACCGTGCCACATTTGCCAAAGCGGGAAGTCTTGGCTAATGCCGCGTCCACCATGCATTTGCATGCTTTCGTCGATAACTTTAAGAGCCATACGCGGCGCAACCACCTTAATCTGCGAGATATAGGGCTGAGCTGCCTGTGTGCCAACTGTATCCATCATGTAAGCTGCTTTTAAGCAAAGAAGACGCGCCATTTCAATTTCAATACGTGCTTCTGCAATGATGTCATAGTTAGCACCGAGTTTCGCCAGAGGTTTACCAAAGGCTTGGCGCGTGGTTGCCCGCTTGCAAAGCATTTCCAGTGCGCGTTCGGCAGTACCAATAGACCGCATGCAGTGGTGAATACGGCCAGGCCCTAAACGACCTTGAGACACTTCAAAACCAGCGCCTTCACCCAAAATTAAATTGTCTTTTGGCACACGTACATCCGTAAAGCGAATATGCATATGGCCGTGCGGCGCATCATCATGGCCAAACACCATCATCGGGCGCAAGATTTCAACACCCTCTGTTTTTGCTTCAACAAAGAACATGCTGTGACGATTTTTGCGCGGTGTGTCATCATCGCCTGTTTTAACCATTACAATATATATGGCACAGCGCGGGTCACCAGCACCTGAAGCCCAGTATTTTTCACCGTTGATGACATAATCATCGCCGTCCAAAACTGCGCTCATTTCAAGGTTTGTTGCATCAGATGACGCTACATCAGGCTCTGTCATCAAATAGGCAGATCGAATTTTGCCTTCAAGCAATGGCTCAAGCCATTTCTTTTTATGCTCAGGCTTGCCGTAGCGCTCAAGCACTTCCATGTTGCCGGTGTCTGGTGCGCTGCAGTTAAAGGCTTCTGCAGCTATGTGCGAACGGCCCATTTCTTCGGCAAGGTACGCATATTCAACAGTTGTCAGGCCAAATCCAGAATCAGACCCTGTGAGCCAAAAGTTCCACAGACCATCTGCACGGGCTTGCGACTTAAGCGTATCAAGAATTTCATACATACGGTCTGTCATAGTCCAGCGGTCACCGCCTGTGCCAACTTCACGATGGTATTCATCTTCAACTGGCACAACATGAGTGTCTATAAACGTGCGGACACGATCCCGTAAATCTTCTGCTTTTTTAGTTAGCCCTAAATCCATTTTCTGTCCTTACCTATATATTCCCGAGCACAAGGCCCTTTTCTGGGATGCGACCTTACCTCAGCTTGCTTAAGTCCATTGGCATGTTTCGCCAGCAAACAAGAAACGCATGCCCCCAATTTTGCATGGGCATTTAGCTGTTGCGGTATTTTTTGAAAGTTCTTTTGCTTTTGACCTCACCTATCAACCTACCAAATCTGCACTGCCTTTATTAGAAAGCAAAACCGAAGGCAGATGACCTTTGATTGTGACATCGTGCGAGATCGTGTTAAGTCAAGTAAAAATCAGCATTTTTTTGATGTATATATCTATAAGGCAACGGGCTTAAAGTGACGATATTTATCATTTTATCTCCTGAGTTCACCTCCAAAAATATATCATTACAGTATTTCACCTGTAGGCAAAGTCCTACACTGCCTATTCTTGTAGACTTCTAAGGTCTGTTCCCTTTGTTTTCTCCCCGTACGGGCAATAGATAAATTGCGCTACTCGTAAAATATTTCGCCCAGTGTCAAATAGTTGACCGTGACATGGGCCGGAAGTGCGCTAAGTCATACTTAGAGAATATTACTGAACGAATTTATCCCATGGGAGATTGAGGTATGGCCGAGCTAGGTGTGTTAGATATTCCATCTGTACAAGACCAAGTTTCAGAAGAAGAATGGCAAGCAAGAGTGGATTTGGCCGCGGCTTACCGCATGTGCGCTTTTTATGGCTGGGATGACTTGATATATACGCACTTGTCTGCCCGTGTCCCGAATACCGATCATCATTTCCTCATCAACCCCCTTGGCTTAATGTTTGAAGAAATGACAGCATCCCGCCTCATTAAAGTGGATTTGAAGGGCAACCAGTTAATGGATACGCCTTTCATTCCAAATGCTGCCGGGTTTGTAATTCACAGTACAAT
>JAESTR010000023.1 GCA_016763495.1 Kordiimonadaceae bacterium | reverse complement strand
TGTCATGCACATGCCAATACTGAGCCATTCTTCGCCTTTGTGCAGGTAAGTGGCTGTGTTCACCGTTGGATAATGAATAGGCAAATAGGGGTCATCAACTGATGTGCAGCGAATACCTTCTTCAGTGACATTTTCTGCGATTAGATTGGCCAGCTCTGGGTTGCCTTTTAAATCATAGGGCACTTGGCACATGCCGCGCGGAAGCTCTTCAGATGTATATTTGCCTGTGCGTCTGTCTTGGCCTGTTACGATAAATTCAACCGTTGTAGCCCAGTGGGTATCCAGCACAATAATTGTGTCTGGTTTTAATACGTCCAGCACTTCTTCTCTAAGTTTGTGAAAGCCAGTGACGATGCTTATTTCTTTGCCGTCATTAAGCTCGTACCGAATTTCTTTTGGCAGCATGATTGTAGGTACATGCGAGAGAAGCCCAACACCAATAATTTCACCCATGAGGATATCCTTTAACTTGAAAACATGCCTACTGTTTAGCCCTATTTACCAAGATTTACAGCTTGCCTGCCTATAATGTCCACATCTGCTAAGACACTATAGTTGGGAATAGATAGCCTGCAGTTAAATCAATGAAACGTTATGACCTAGAGGGCCTTATGAGTAAGAGTTGGACTTTCCCATTTGCACCATCAGAAGATGCGCACATCGATCTGTCATCTTTGGATGCGTATAACAATGGCGCGCCATACGCCACGTTCGAACGTATGCGTGCGGAAAGCGGTATAAGCTGGTGTGAAGAAATTGATGGCCGCGGCTTTTGGTCTGTCACACGCCATGCAGATATCTTGGCCCTTAACAAGCAGCCTGATCTTATGAGCTCGGCTAAGGGTATCCGTATCGATGATCAGTCCGAAGAAGAGTATGAAGCTCGTAAAACATTTCAGGAAACGGATGGCTCCCAGCATACATATTTTCGTATGTTGGTGAACAAGGCTTTTTCCCGCAAAAAGATGGCATTGTACGAAGAGAGCATTCGCCAGATAACAGGCGAGCTTATTGATGAGGCTCTTGCACTTGGAGAGCTGGACGCAACTGAGCAGATTGCTAAAAAACTGCCTATGCGCATGCTTGGGCAAATCATCGGTGTGCCAGAAGAAGATTATGATTGGCTCGTGGAAAAGGGCGACGCGCTGATTTCAAACTCTGACCCCGACTATACAGACTTTGTAATTGATAAAACCGATACAGATGAATACCGGCTGTTGCCTTTCAGGTCACCCGCCGCGGTGGAATTGTTTGATTATGCCAATGACTTGCTAAAGCGCATGGACGCTGGTGAAAGCTTTGGTGTGCTGAATTTGGTGCTACAGCCCACAAAAAGCGGACAAAGCATGTCCCACGATGAATTCCGCAATTTCTTCTGCCTTTTGGTGGCTGCGGGGAATGACACCACGCGCTATAGCATTGCAGCGTGCATACATGCGGTGGCAAATCAGCCAGATTTGCTGGCTCAGATAAAAGACAACTTGCATGATGATGCTTTCATGCAATTGGCGGCTGATGAAATGATCCGCTGGGCGTCACCCACAACGCATTTCCGCCGTACTGCCACCCGTGATTTTGTACATGATGGTAAGCAGATAAAAAAGGGCGATAAAGTCGTATTATGGTTCTTGTCGGCTAATCGGGATTCAGAGGCTTTTGACAAGCCGTATGAAATTAATTTAGCGCGTAAACCAAATAAATTCATATCCTTTGGGCAAGGTGGCCCCCATGTGTGCCTTGGCATTTGGCTCGCAAAACTAGAAGTGAAGATCGTGCTGGAAGAATTGGCTAAACGCGTAAGCTCTATCGAGCAAACTAAACAGCACAGCTATTTGCGGTCAAACTTTGTGCTAGGCATCAAGCGGTTGCCGGTACGGATGACAGCGGTTTAGGGAGAGACACATGAGCGATAGTTCAATTAATAGGGTGCGCGTGCTCTTTGCTGACCAGCTAAATTTAGCTCGGGGTAAATATTTGCCAAAATATTTTGCGGATAGAGGTAAAGCTCGTTTTTGCGCCGGCGTTTATGCCGTAACCTATGGCCGTGATTTAATTGCAGCACCGGGGGCTGGCGCCGATGAAGGCTTACCTGACCTTGAAGCCGTGTTCGACCCCGTGAATTTGCGCCCTGGGTGGGAAGAAAATACAGCTGTTGCCATTGCTGATGTGCATCACCCTGACGGTACAGCACCACTTTGCGGGCGTTCTGCATTGAAAGCCGTTATCGCCAAGTGGAAAGAACGTGGACTGAACCCGATGATCGGCCTTGAAGGTGAAGCTTATATTTTCGAGAAAGACGAAAATGATAATTGGGTGCCTTATAATACACCCGGCGCATTTGTGTACGGCACGGGCCCTTTCACTGACCCTGAAGGTTTAACGGACCTTATTTGGCAAGCTGCTGAAGCGACGGGTATTCAAATTGAATCGTTGAATTCAGAATATGACACGCCGCAGTTTGAGCTAACACTAGCTTTTACGGACGCTTTGAAAGCGTGTGATGATTTTTTCCTGTTCCGGACCATGGCGCGGGAACTACTGTATAAAAAAGGCTATTTGCTTAGTTTCATGCCGCAACCGATTGAGGGCATTTCAGGCAGTGGCATGCATGTAAATCTTAGTTTTCTGGATGACGACGGCAATAGTGTTTTTGCTGGCGCCACAGAAAAAGGCGCATTATCTGATTTGGTGCAGGGCTGTATTGCAGGCCTTATACATCATCATGAAGCGCTTGGCGCATTGCTCGCGCCGACAGTGAATTCTTATGCGCGTCTGAAGCCCGGCACCTTGAGTGGTTATTGGGCAAACTGGGGCTTTGACCACAGAGGTGTTGCTGTTCGTGTGTCTGCAGAAACGGGTAAAGCAGCGCGTATTGAGCACCGGGTAGGTGACTGTGCCGCAAGCCCGTTTATTGCAGTAGCAGCTGTACTTAACGCAGCATTGTTAGGTGTGGAAAAAGGCTATGACTTAACACCGGCTGAAACAGGTGACGGGTTAGAAACCGTGAACACTGAGCGTCATGTGCCTGAAAGCTTGGGGGACGCCCTTAAATTGCTCACAGCGGATACGGTCTTAACAAGGGGAATGGGCCAGATGCTGGTGGATAATTTTGTGGCCATTAAAGAGGCAGAAATCAAGGAACTGGACGGCAAAAGCCATGCAGAAACGTTTGAGTATTACGCCCCGTTCATTTGATCTCCCCTTTTTAGCTGAGCAGGAAGCCGCCTTTTTAGCTGTGCAGACAGAAAGTAATTTGAAATGCCAAACAGGTTTACAGTAGGCCATGTGGATGTGTCGCCGGATCATTTTATCGGCGGTAAACGTGTATCTTCATCTGAGACGTTTGAAACACGAAGCCCGATGGATTGGTCGATCCATTTAGGCGATATAGCACGTGGTGACGCTGAAACAGCTGAGTTGGCCGTTACCGCCGCCACTGATGCATTCCCCAAGTGGGCAGCCCTGACGCCGCAAGAACGCAGCGTTTACTTGCACCGGCTCGCTGATCTTATTGACGAGAATAAAAAAGATATCGCCTATGTTGAATGCATGGACATGGCGATGTTGCAGGAAAGTCTTGAGTTGAGGCTTGTGCCGCGTGGTGCGCTTAACTTCCGCAATTATGCTGATTTGGCAGTTGAGCATGAAGAACGCGTTTGGGACAGTAAAGGCACGCACAATCGTGTGCTACGGCACCCAGCGGGGCCTGCTGTTATCATCACGCCGTGGAACGCGCCGTTTATGCTGTCCACATGGAAATGCGCCCCTGCCCTAGCGGCAGGTAATACAGTTATCCTCAAACCCGCGGAATGGTCGCCCTTGTCAGCAAGTGTGCTTGCTGATTTGATTGATCAAGCTGGCTTTCCGCCCGGTGTGTTTAACATCGTACAAGGATTGGGCAGTGAAGTGGGTGATGCGCTGGTTCGTGATCCTCGGGTGAAACGTATATCATTCACGGGCTCTGTACCGACAGCGCGCATCATTGGCAAAGCTGCAGCCGAGAATATTGTACCCTTTACGGCTGAGCTAGGCGGTAAATCCTGCTTGCTTGTGTTCGCGGACGCTGATCTTGATGCGGCAGCAAAAAAAGCCGCTGGTCAATTTGATGATAGTGGCCAAGTTTGTATGGCAGGCACACGCATTATTGTTGAAGAAAGTGTAACCGAAGAATTTGAAATTCTGTTCCACAAATACGCTGACAAGCATGTGATTGGCGATAGTCGCAACAGCGAGACCACAGTTTCTGCCATGATCCACCCCGTACATGTTGACCGGGTGATGGGTTTCATTGACAGGGCGCGCGTGAACGGTGATGAAATTGTACGAGGCGGCAAGCTTTATCAAGAAGGCGGGTTGTGGGTTGAGCCAACGCTTATTAAGCCCAAAAGTAATATGTCGGAAGTGGTGCAGAGCGAGATTTTTGGTCCTGTATTAACGTATCAGACCTTCACGGATGAAGCTGAAGGTGTGGCACTTGCCAATTCCACAGTATTTGGCTTGTCAGCCATGGTCTATACCGGCTCAAGGGAGCGTGCCGAACGTGTAGGGCGGGCGGTACGTGGTGGCACTGTGTGGGTGAATACCTTCCTTGTGCGGGATTTAACCGCGCCATTTGGCGGCGTGGGCCTTAGTGGCCTTGGCAGGGAGGGCGGCCATTATGCGCTTGAGTTCCACTCTGACCTAAAAACGCTGCAAATTTTGGAAGGCTCAACACGCTAATTAGCTAGTGGGCTCCGTGCGCTCTTTTCCATTCCTATATATGGGCGATGTCACATGCCCTTAGTCGACTTGATCTGCTAAGGGCGTAAAAGCTTATGGAACTGAACTTTATCCTCAGAGTTTAAGGCCGCAGGGTGTCGTGGTAAGGCCAAAATAAAGTGTGTTTTAGACAATAAAAAAGGGCCGTTGAAGGCCCTTTTTCCGTAGTGCTATTTCTTGAACTATCTCACTCAATATCCGGCAAGCTTTTACGAGCGAGCGTTGTGCCTGCTTTCCATGAAACACAGACTTCGTGCCAGTATGCGCCGATTTTCTCTTGTATCGGGAGGTCGAGCAGTTCTTCAACTGGGGAATCGAAAAATTTCAAGTCAAAGTCCCCTTTGAAACAGCGCCCCATTTCGGCGTCAAAGCCTGACATTGTCACTACTTCGTCCAAGCCGTCAGTTCCATTTGTTTCTATGGCAGGGTACCAGCGATTGTGAACCATAGGATGGCCATTCACAAAACCGGGCTTTTCAGCCTTGCCGGTGATAGTGAAGCTGGCTTCAGCCAGGCGTCTGTCATAGGCCGCGAGTGTCGCACCAAATTTGCCGCCAATTTCAAGGCGCGGACCTGCTTTGCCGATGTTTACCGGGCGGCTCATTTGAATGGAACCGAGTTTTTTCGGGTACCCTTGGTGTTGGCCGCGCAAAATGGCAAAGTCCCGGTCCACCCAGATGTAAGCACAGCGTGAATAGGTTTTGCCTTTATATTTGCAGCGGATCACTACGAACATTTCTTTGTATTGCCCGCGGACAGGGTCGAGAATTTCATTGAAATCATCTGAGCAACTTTGCCAGTCAGCCCATATAACGGCAACCGCACCGGGATCATCGTCGGCAAGTTCAAATCCTTCAGGCAGAAGGG
>JAESTR010000022.1 GCA_016763495.1 Kordiimonadaceae bacterium | reverse complement strand
TTACTTTCGAGTCATCAACGACCAAGCATAACCTCATTTGTCGGTATCTCCTGAGTTAACTCTGACAAAGCCTTCAACCAACTTCGTCAAGAGCTGTTCTAGTCTATGCAGCTTTTTCATCGCTTTCAAAGGCTAGTAGTCTATCCACATCAAGTATCGGCAGAAGTTCCCCTTCCAACCGGTAAATGCCGCGGCTTACATCGCGCCAACGTGCATCCAATGTCACGGGGTTTTTCTCAAATAGCTGATCGTCCAAAGACAATACTTCCCCGACAGAATCTATTTGCAAGCTATAGGGGTCATCATTGTGTTCAACAACTACTGACATGCTTTTTTTATCAGGATCAAGTTGCGGTAGGCCCAGCCTGCTACGCAAGTCAATAGCGGTCACAATTCGACCACGCAAATTCAGCACGCCAGCAACCCAGCTAGGGGCTAACGGAATAGGCGTTATCCGCTGAGGGTTCAGCACATCATGCACGGCAAGAACGGGGATACCCAGCATCTGGTTATCAACTTTAATGGTAACATAATCTTTGCGACCAGCACCAACTACGCTCAAGTCATTGCGTACAATAAGGTCGTTCATGCCGCATCTCCTTTTATAGTAAGCTGTTGTGAGAGGCTGCGAAGTAGCGTCTCTTTATCAAACTTGGCTATATAATCATCAAAGCCCGCTTCCAAGCCGCGATTAATGTCGCCCTGACTTGCTAGCGCCGATAAAGCAATAAGTGGTACATGTGACCATTTGTCAGATGCCCTGACAGCTTGAGCAAACTCAAACCCGTTCATCTCCGGCATTTCGATATCTGAAATAATCACGTCGAACACTTCGCCGTCTTCCATAAGTTGCAAGCCTTCGGCACCACCAACCACTGATGTTACATCATAGCCGGCAACGGTTAGAACCGGCCGCAGCATGTTGCGGAAAAAGTCACTGTCATCCACAAGCAAAAGGCTGGCACCTGACTTCGGAGCGCCGCCTTCATTCATATTTGTGCTTTTCAGCCAGTCAGGGAATGCCAAGCTAAGATAATGTGCCACATCTATAATTTCAGTGGCTTTTCCATCCACAATAGCGGAACCAACGGTACCAGCTTGATCAGAGACCAACGCAATATCTAGTTCTTGTTCAACAATGTCCATTATCTCATCAACAGCGAGCCCCATGGTAAAGTCACCATCAGTGAATACGAGCACAGGCTGGCGCCCATCTTCTTTCATTTTTAAACCGGGAGACGCCGGTATGAGTGGCATCAAAGCACCGCGATATTGCACCATCTGCTTTCCATCAGCCATTTCCACATTGCCAATGTCAATTTCTTCGAGACGCGCAACAAGCGCCAACATGACAGCCCTTGGGTTACCATCCCCCGCAGAGAACAGAAGCATGCTTTCCTCGTTATTATTTTTCTGCTTACGGGTAGTTTCTGCCTCTTCGTCCTCACTTTGTTCATGATCTCCAACCCCAGCATTGGCCGTCGCGGCTATACCGTTCGGGTCAAGGATCATAATCACGCTACCATCACCAAGGATCGTATTCCCTGAGTAGATTTCCAGTTCCTTCAATATTGGCGCAACGGGCTTAACCACGATCTCTTCAGTGTCAAACACTTGGTCAACCACAACACCGAACGTAAACGGGCCAACCTGAATAACAACGATGAAATCGTCATTAACACCTTCACCTTGCTTTTCAGTCTCTTCCCGGGTCTGAAAACCAAGAACTTCATTCAAATATACCAGCGGCAATAGCCTGTTTCTTAACCGCAGAACTGGCGTATCTTTAATATTCTCAATTTTATGCTCTGAATTATCGGAGGCGCGCACCAATTCCAACACACTTATTTGAGGAATTGCATAACGCTCGTTTCCAGCCTTTACGATCAACCCAGCAACAATAGCCAATGTCAGCGGGATTTTAATTGCGAATGATGTGCCTTTACCCTCGATGGACAACATATCAATCGTGCCGCCAATTTTTTCGATATTTGACCGCACAACGTCCATGCCCACACCGCGCCCAGAGACGCTGGTAACTTTCTCAGCCGTTGAAAAGCCCGGGTGAAAAATGAATTTTTGAATTTGCCCGTCAGACATGACGGCTAATTCAGCCTCGGTAGCCAAACCCTACTCTAGAATTTTATCGGAGATTTTCTTGACTGGGATGCCGCGACCATCATCTTTTATCTCGATGATAATATGGCCACCTTCATGAAACGCTCTCAAGGTGATCACACCCTGCTCAGGCTTACCTGCCGCCATACGCTCGGCTGGTGTTTCAATAGCGTGATCAGCCGAATTACGGACCATATGCGTAAGAGGGTTTTTGATCAACTCCAACACTTGACGGTCAAGCTCGGTATCTGCACCAATCATTTCCAGCTCGATTTTCTTATCAAGCTCTACTGTGAGATCCCGCACAATACGTGGTAGTTTCGCCCATGCATTACCAATTGGCTGCATGCGCGTTTTCATTACTTTCTCTTGCAGCTCGGTCGTACATTGGCTAAGGCGCTGCAGCGGCACAGCAAGCTCTGCACTGTCAATATTGCGTGTAATCTGCAATAACTGGTTTCGTGTCAGCACAAGCTCAGAGACCATATTCATGAGGTCTTCAAGCAAATCCACACTCACCCGAATTGACTGGTTGCCACGTTTGGTCTCGCCAGTTGATGCAGCAGCACCTGCTTTCGGGCCGCCAGCGGCTTTGCCAGCTTTGTTTGTCGTAGTTTGCGCTATCCCTTTCGAGGCAGTGATAACCGCCTCTCTCACAAGCTCAAACGTCATAACAGCTTCATCAGCAACATTGCCGTCCACCTGACATTCAACCATCACTTCTTTGGCTTCAGCCAAGAGCTCATCAAACTGCGCATCACCGAGGCCCGCAGCAGGCACCAATTGCCTGCCAACACTGTCTGCAGTGTCTAAATCATCTTTAAACAAAGACAGCATCAGGCCCATTACACGACCTTTGCGCTGGTCCGGAGATGACCCTTCAAAAAACTTTCCGAGCGTCTTATGATTACCCAGCCGCTGGGCAAGTAAGTGAGACACAACTGCAAGGGTGTCTTCCCCGCCTATGCGATCAAACAATAAGCCTTCTGTATTCTCTGATGGACTGGCAGGCGCTTCTTCCTCTGTCGCATCGTCAGATGTGGGGCCCGGGGCAGAATTAAATACGGCCTCCAGTTCTTCTAAGGAGACTTCCCCCGCCTTGAGGGCCCGTCCAAACGTAACATCAACAATGGCACCTTCAACAATTTCCGGCCCTTCTACAACTTCTGGGCGTCCGCCACCCACGGCAATCGAATCCAAATGGTTAATTAGCGCTGTGTCATCACCATCCGGTTCTTGTTCAGTTGCTTCCAGTCCAGCTAGGATTTCTTTAATTCGGTCCAAACTTTCCAGAATAACAGTTACTGCATTCTCAGAGACCAGCAATTCGCCATCACGAAATTTACCAAGAACATTCTCAGAGGCATGAGCTACGGATTCAAGTCTGGGCAACCCAAGGAAGCCACAGGTACCTTTGATCGTGTGGACAAGCCGGAATATATTATCCAGCACTTCTTTGTTGTTGGGGTCTTGCTCAAGTTTAACGAGTTCAATGTCTACTACATCAATACTTTCACCGGTTTCAGTCAAAAATTCGTTTAACAGATCGTCCATTCTTGCAGTCCCTGCCTAAAAGAGTGGCGAACACAAATTAAGCGTGTGTCCAGTTTCCGTATAAATACATATCCTCACATAGTGCACATTGGCCAAAAAGAGTTAAGAACGTGTAAAATATATACAATTCTTATCGAATTAATTGGGTGACTTGACAAGTGCTTTCACTGCTAATTCGTTATCATCTTGCCTGATTGCAAGTTTTCCGCCCATTTCAGCCACCAAAATTGCTGCCAAATGCGCGGGTGCAGTCCGAGGTTCAAGCTCTTCAGGTGCTAATTGACCTAAAAGTGCAGCTTTAATTGGGGCCTGTAAAATAACCCTATCCCCAGAGGCAAGAATCTCCAATGTATGGCCATCATCTGTCGCATCAAGTTTCACGGTAAGCACTCCGCCTCGGATGAGAGATTCTGACACAAGAAGCGCCACATTTAAAAGTAATTTGACCAAGCTTTTTGAGACGCTGGTCACAGAAACAAACCATTCAAATGTAACTCTGCTGCCTATTAGGATCTCCCTAATTGCTTTTTCAGCTTCCCGCACGTCCAACTGCGACGAAAAACCCCCAGCGGCACCAAACGCAAGCCGAAAAAACTGCAGTTTGTACGCCGCTTGCTGCGTAGATTTTGTGATCAGGTCCACGACCGCCTCACGCATAGAAGCGTCTGTTTCATCTTCGAGTATTTCAAGCCCGTTATTAATTGCACCAACGGGGCTTACCAAATCATGGCATAGCCTTGAACATAATAATGCAGCAAAGTCCGAATCGGACATAAAATCGTCTCCTGATTAAAGCTCTGGGAAAGGCCACTATTGCCCGAATATTCCAGAGTTTCCTCATGACAGTTGGTGAATTTGCCACTATAAGGCCTGCAGACCAACCGCCGCTTGAAAGTAAATCTATCCAACCCAGCGGGCGGTGCCAAGTCACTAAACATATTTTTGGTTAATTAATTGGAAACTTCATGTCTTTGAATCTTGATATTCTTGTCGAACCACTCCTTAAAACCACACTGGAAGCCGGTGTTGTTGTTATGGAGGTATTCAAAACTGATTTTGAAGTTTTTGGCAAAGCTGACCAAAGCCCCGTCACCGAAGCCGACCGCCGCGGCGAAGAGATCATCACCAAAGCATTGTTGGAGATGGCACCTGAAATACCCGTAGTGGGTGAGGAAGCCAAATCAGAAGGCATGTGCCCTGATATTTCTGGTGGTACTTTCTGGCTCGTTGACCCTCTGGACGGCACAAAAGAATTCGTAAAAAAGGGCAGTGACTTTACCGTAAATATCGGCCTGATTGTTGACGGCAACCCTGTAATGGGCTTTGTGCTAGCCCCTGCATTGAACAAATGTTACTGGGGCATCGTGGGTAAAGGCGCATGGATTGCTGACCTGGAAAACGGGGAATTGGTGAACCGCCGTGAGATGCATACTCGGGCAGTCGACACTGAAAACCTGGTAATTGTAGCCAGCAAATCCCACAGATCGCCAGAATTGGAAGCCTACTTAAACCATTTCCCTAATGCCGAAAATGTATCTATAGGCTCCAGCCTTAAGCTCTGCCTATTGGCCACTGGCGAGGCGGATTTATACCCGCGCCTCGGGCTTACTTGTGAATGGGATACAGCTGCGGCACATGCAGTGCTACTAGCCGCTGGCGGTACGGTAGAAAACCCTGAAGGCGCGCCTCTCACGTACGGCAAAGACCATGGCACTTTTCTAAATCCGTGGTTTTTATGCAAGGCAGACCCATCCTTCAATGTGCCTCGCCTCACTGAGTAGCTGATGACTAGCTGACACCCGCCAAGGTAGCCGATATAACATCAAAGCAGCTAGGTGCGTCATAGGCGCATTGCCCCGCACTAAAAACTGGCATCCTTCCTAAAGTTGCCCCTATACTCATTATGGACCAACGGGAGGAATGTCATGACAACCCTAATTTTAGGAGTTGCGCTATTTTGCGCCCTGCACTTGATACCGCTATTTACACCAAACATACGCGCAGCATCTGTCGGCAAAGTCGGCGAAGGCCCTTACAAAGGACTATTCGCGCTTGCAACAGTCGCTAGCTTTTACCTGATGGTTAGTGGGTGGCAGACAATTGACCCCATCAACGTCTATGACCCCCCTATGTGGGGCCGCCATGTAACCCCCTTGTTCGCCCTGATCGGCATTATGCTTTTCATCGCAAGTAATGCCCCTACAAATATTCGCCGTGCTATACGACATCCACAGCTAACAGGTGTAGCGCTCTGGGCAGTGGGCCATTTATTTTCCAATGGTGAAAGCCGCTCAATGGTGCTTTTTGGCGGCATGTTCCTATATTGTGTGCTCGCCATTATAGGCAGCAACAAACGCGATGGTGAATGGGTGAAACGCGCTGCACTGCCTCTATCTCGCGATATAATCACAATAGTGATCGGCCTCGCTGTGACGGGCGCACTTGTCTATTTTCATGAGAGTTTTACTGGGTTACCTGCCACGCTATAGGCTGATTGTAGCAATCATATTAAAACCGGCTGTCCGCGGCAAACCGACAGCTGGTTTTTTATTCGCTTGACATGAAACCATTTGGTTTCGTATTAATACAGAACCAAATGGTTTCATGTATAGTTTAAACAGGAGAGTTATCGTGCTTGACGCACAATCCACTTTTAAAGCTATCGCCGACCCAACTCGCCGAGCGATCATTGGTATGTTGGCTGATAAAGAAATGACCATTGGTGAAGTCACCGGCCAGTTCAACATGAGCAGGCCTGCAATCGCAAAACATCTGGTATCTTGCGGGACGGCGGTTTGGTTTCTGTTCGGGAAAGCGGGCGGGAACGATTCATAAAGTTTGAACCTAAAGCGCTTAAAGATGTTGAAGAATGGATCGAGCACTTCAGCCATTTCTGGGATGATAAACTCAGTAAACTGAAAGCTGCTGTTGAAAAATACGAGGCATAACAATGCAAAATGGAACACTCATAAAAACACTCTTTTTAAAAGCCACACCAGAAAAGGTTTGGGCCTACCTAACGGAAAGCGACAAGCTTGCCGAATGGTTCCACGGCTCACGAGAAACGTTAACTAAAGGTCAGGACTACCACCTTTTAAGCTCTGACAAAGAAGACACTAACCTATGTTGGGGGAAGGTTTTAGAGGCCAACCCGCATGATAAACTGGTCTACACTTTCACACATGACCATTTGGCTGGTCATGAAACTACGGTTATGTGGGAGCTTGAAGCTGCCTTTGGCGGCACACAGCTAGTGATGACGCATAGTGGCCTTGACAGTGCGGCAGAGCCCCTCGGTATGCTCAACTCCCACGATAAGGGATGGGATGACCACTTTAGCCGGTTGCACGAAAAAGTGGCTGCTTAAAAGCCTAACTACAGGATCAGGTTATTTCAAGAATTTGGGCGGGGTTTTCCAAAATACCCTCAGCGAGAACGCCGTCCATTTGTGAGCCATCAAAATACCATTCAATAGCTATTTTATCCCCAGTCCACATTTGAATGTGTAGGCCATCAATCTTCTGCGTCTCGCCATCTGCATTAGTGAAACTGGTGTTGTTGCGAAAGGCGCAAAATTCATCGCGTTCATCGATGATCAAATCTGTAATCACACCTTTAATGTTAGATGCAGACGTTACAAATGGCTCTTGCTTTTTACGGCATTCAGCCAGCCCAGTAGCGAATTCGTTGCTATTAGAATACATCACCCCGAATTCAGCAAAATACAGATCAAGCGCTTCAAGCACTTTGCCTTCTTGCAGCATTTCAATTTGCTGCAAGATATTTTCTTTCATCCCCACAGATTATCTGCCTTTGGTTATTACAGGTAGCGGAGGTGACCACGCAGGGTCACTCGCATCAAAAGGTGTTGGCACCCGGTGCTCATTATAGCCGGTTAGGTCAACAGACCAGAGACTAGGCTTGCCGCCAGTACCATCTTTTCGGTAACGCGGCGTTCGGAAGAACATCAAAACACGCCCGTTAGGAGACCATGTTGGCCCTTCGTCTTGATAGGCGTCTGTCAGCAGCCGCTCGCCGTTACCGTCAGGGCGCATCACACCAATACGAAATTTTCGCTCGCCAATTTTTGTAAAGGCAATCAGATCTCCGCGAGGTGACCAAACTGGTGTGGCATACCGACCTTTCCCAAATGATATACGGTGTACATTTGAGCCATCTGCATCCATCACATATAGCTGTTGGCTGCCGCCCCGGTCTGAATTAAACACTATCTTGCGGCCATCAGGCGAATAGGATGGCGACGTATCAATGCCAGGATTATCCGTTAATTTTGTAACAACCCGCGTGCGCAAGTCCATCACATAAATATCTGTATTGCCTTCTTCAGCCAGCGACATAATCACTTTGTTGCCGTCTGGTGAAAAACGCGGTGCAAAGGTCATATTGGGGAAATCACCCAATACTTCTGACTTATTAGAAAGCACATTAAACAAATATACACGCGGCTGATCATTGTAATAACTAAGGTAAGTTACTTCCTGTCGGTTAGGACTGAAACGCGGTGTCAGCACCAAATAGCTGCCATCTGTCAATAACTGCTGGTTCGCGCCGTCCTGGTCCATGATCGCAAGGCGTTTTATGCGGTTAAGCGGGTCTCCCTGCTCGGCAATATACACAATACGTGTATCAAAATACCCATCTTCCCCGGTTAAGCGACTATAGATACGGTCAGAGATAACATGCGCTGTACGGCGCCAGTTAGACACAGGCGTATTGTAAGCAACACCTTCCATCTGTACCTCACCGACAACATCCCACAAGCGGAATTCCACCCGTAAATTGCCGTCAGGTAAAATCTGCAAACGGCCTGTCACAAGCCCTTGCACAGCCAGAGGTCGCCATGAAGCAAAGTTCGGTGCAATGCGGGCAGCGCCAATCTTCTCAATGAACGCATTTTCGTCAACCGCCCGGAACAAACCAGTAGATACCAAATTGCTTATGATAACTTGGCTGATGCTAACGCCAATATCTGAAAGCAGGCCGGTTGATGTTTCTACATCTCTCACAGGCACAAATTCCGGTACAGCGATAGGCACAGGGTCCACAGTTCCGCGCGTGACATCAACCTTAAGCTGGGCATTTGCCGCGGTTGTCGCCAGCAGTACTATCGCCAGAAGACTAAACAGCCTCTGCACAATCGAAATTTTCATCACGGTTGTTATCCCCCAGCGAACTCAGCGCCATTGAAGTTAAAATCTATATATTTCTGCCCAGCGCCAATATATTGCGACGCTTCTTTAAACGGCTCGCATATACGTACAGCACGCCGGGCACTTTCTGCAAACACTCGGTAAAACCCGCGGCCCGCATCATTCAAGTTTCCTGCATTCACAAACTCAGGTGGGCGCGACAAAGTGCCGTCAGGCCGCAACCAGATGCGCACGGTTACCTGCATATTTTCAATACCTTTGGCACCGCGCGGAAAAGTCCAGCAGCCTGATAGCTTCTGACTAAGGGCATCACGTAAAGAAGCCGTAGCAATACGGCCTCTCAGACCCGCGAACCGGTTAGGCTGCGCTTTTTTCTTTTCGTCGGCTTTCTTTTTCTCGGGCTTTTTGGTGTCGTCTTTTTTTACATTGTTTTTTTCTTTTTTGATTGAGCGATCAATCAAAGCAGCAATGCGCTTACTCTTCAGTCTGGAAGGCGGTTTTGGCTTGGCGCGAGGGCGCACACTTTTCACCAGTTTGCGCGCTTCAGAAACTTTTGGTTTAGGTTTTGGCTTGGGCTTTGGTTTCGGCGTTGCCTTTTTAGGCGTTGTTTTTGTCGGCAGCGGCACAGCATCCTCAGTGGGCGGCGGCGTATTTTCAACGGCAGCAACCTGCTGGCTCTGCGGCTCTTCTTCTGTTGCTTCTTGCTGAACTTCTTCTTTTGGGGCCTGTTGTCGCGTGTTGTTTGCGATTTTCACAAACTCAATAGCAATGGGTGGCGGCGGCGTTGGCAAAGGCCGGTCCAGATACGGGATGCCCACAAGCGCAACGACCACTACAGCAACGTGTAGTGACGCAGACAAAACCCAACCTAGTTTAGCGCGATGCAAAATAGAAACTCCGAAACTTTAATTTTGTTCCACAAGGAGAGCGACACGCGTAAAACCACCTGCGTTAATCGCGCCAATCACTTTCATCACCTGCCCATAAGCAAGCCTGGTGTCTCCGCGCACATAAATGCGGGTTTCTTTATTGTTGCCCGCAATAGCCGTAAGGCGCGGTATCAGCTCATTCAGACCAATTTCAGTTTCTACTAAGAATATGGCGCCTTCGTGATTGATCGTAATTTCAAGCGGCTTGCTGTCTTGCGGCAGTGGTTTGGCTTGTGCTTTGGGCAAATCCACCTGCACACCAGCGCTCAACAAAGGAGCGGCAACCATGAACACCACTAGCAGTACCAACATAACATCTACAAAAGGAGTTACGTTAATCTCTGCCATGGGACGGTAACGGCCACGCCGACTTCTGCCTTCCCTACTACCACCTGTTACACTTGCCCCCATCAGTGGGCTCTTTCATCAAGCTGGCGAGAAAGTATGGCCGAAAATTCATCAGAGAACCCTTCCACACGGCTAGCGTAGCGCCCAAGGTCGGTTGACAATTTATTGTAAGCAACAACCGCAGGAATAGCCGCTACCAGACCAAAGGCCGTGCAAGCAATGCTTCAGAAATACCGG
>JAESTR010000021.1 GCA_016763495.1 Kordiimonadaceae bacterium | reverse complement strand
GACTTGCCACCGCCAAGGCGCAAGCCTGCCATCGCGTTTTTAAAAGACATACCCCTAGACAAGCGCAATACATCATAGAGTGCGTCTTCTTCACCACGTGTTTCCGCCACATCACCCGGAGCATTGCTGCGGTGTGCAGCACTATAGTCCCAAAAGCGCGTACCACAGCTGCTGGGCCAAGGGCTGTAGAATGCACAGCAACGATGGCTCTCAGGCCTGTTGCTTTGTCTGCGCAAAAGACCACTTGCTCGTGGCCTTGAAAACTTCTGGAATCGAAAACCGGCATTTGTCTGTCCTTTATCTCATCTTAGGCATGCAATAGTTACAATTGTCCTGCAGCAAGCCGAAAGGGCTCACTGTCAGGTGTCTGATGTGTGGTTTGTATGTGTTCAGGCTGATTGCTTGTTGGTGCGATCAGCCTAATTTTTTATTCTGCAGCAACAGCAGGTGTCTTTTGCTCATCCCAGCGGGCAAGAAGAACCTTCTTGGTTTTGGCTGTGGCTTTCACATTGGCAATTTTCACCGGACCAAAACCGCGCACTGTTTCAGGGAGGCGCGCAAGCTCATCTGCTAGGTCAATATTATCTGTCCGCAGGTCTTTTAGTAGGTCCGTTATCAACTCTTCATATTCAGTGATAAGACCGCGTTCCATCTGGCGTTCTTTTGAATAGCCAAATATATCAAATGCAGTGCCGCGTAGTCCTTTAAACGATGCCATCACAGGGAAGACGGATAAAATCCAAGCGCCAAATTCGCGCTTGCGAGGCCTGCCTGTTGCCGGGTCAATGCCGGGCAATATCGGCGGCGCCATATGTAATGATACCTTCATTTTACCATCAAATTGTGCGGTTAGTTTTTTCTTGAATGTATCACTGCTATAAAGCCGTGCGATTTCATATTCATCTTTATAAGACAATAGCTTGGAGTAGTTTTTCGCTACAGTTATCGCGAACTTATCACCGCCGCAAGCTGCTTTTTCTGCACTGGCTACCATACTCACAAAGCTCGTGTATTTATCAGCTAGGCCCGTATTCTGGTACGCAGTTAGATGCTTGGAGCGGTGCTCTAAGATACCATCAAGCGATACAGGGATTGGTGCACGGTCTACGAAGCTGCCTTTTAGTACGCGTTTAATAGCGCCCATGTCGTGGGCAGCCATGCGACCCCAATATAATGTGCGCAAATTGGTCTCAATCGCGACCTTATTCAGATGGATGCTTTCTTCAATCGCCTTAAGGGAGATTGGGATAAGCCCTTTTTGCCACGCATACCCCAGCACAAACACGTTGGTAGCGATTGAATCGCCCATCAGCGCTGCTGCAATTTCTTGTGCAGGCACCCTGAAACGGCTGTCTTCATTGGTCATGTCGTCTAGCTGCTTTTGTACCGCCACCTGTTTGAAATCAATGTCTTTATTGCGCACAAAGTCAGCGATGGGCGATAGGTGCGAGTTGATGACAGAGGCCGTTCTGTCAGCGCGCAACAAGTCACCAGCGTCTTTGCCTGCAGCCACGATGCTATCACAAGCCAGTAGCACGTCCGTACGGCCCGTTACAATGCGGGGAGAGCGAAGCTTGTCACTGGTATCGGCAAGCCGCACATGAGACATCACAGCGCCGCCTTTCTGTGCGAGACCCATCATGTCCATTACAGAGCTTGCTTTGCCGTCTAGGTGCGCTGCCATGCCAAGTAAGCCGCCGATTGTCAGCACGCCCGTGCCGCCAATACCGGTAACAAGTATATTGCAGTCGCCAAATTCGCTGTTAAAGTCAGGCACTGTTGGCATTGGTAGCTCAGGCAAGTCAAAGCCCGCTAAATCTCCCATGCCAGCTTTTGATTTACGCGGCTGTGCACCGCGCACGCTTACAAATGCAGGGCAAAAGCCTTTAACGCAGCTAATGTCTTTGTTGCAGCTTGACTGGTTGATTGTGCGCTTGCGACCGAGTGCTGTTTCCAATGGTTCCACAGAGACGCAGTTTGACTGCACGCTACAGTCACCACAGCCTTCGCATACTTCATCATTGATGAATACACGGTGGTCCGGGTCTTCCATCAGGCCGCGTTTGCGCTTACGGCGTTTTTCTGCTGCACAGGTTTGGTCGTATATAATGGCCGTTGCGCCTTCAATTTCACGCATTTCTTCTTGCAGCGGCATCATCATATCGCGGTGATGAACTTCAACACCGTCCGGTAATTTTATAGACTTATAAGTCTCAGGGAATTCAGAGGCGATCGCTACACGACCAACGCCTTCTGCTTTTAACTGGGCGCAAATTTGCGGTACAGTAAGATTACCTTCTACTGCCTGACCACCTGTCATCGCAACAGCGTCATTATATAAGATTTTATAGGTAACATTCACCTTGGCGATAACTGATTGCCGGATAGCAAGGGAACCAGAATGCATGTATGTGCCATCACCCAGATTAACAAAAGTATGCTTTTGCTTCGTGAAAGATGCTTGTCCAACCCACGGCACACCTTCGCCGCCCATATGGGTGAATGTCTCCGTGTTTCGGTCCATATTCATTGCCATAATATGGCAACCAATGCCTGCTGTAGCTTTGCTGCCTTCGGGCACTTTGGTCGAGCTATTGTGCGGGCAGCCTGAGCAGAAATACGGTGTGCGGCTTATCTCTGGTGTATAGGCGTTTGCAGCCTTCTGACGCTCAGAAAAATAATCAAGACGCTTCTGTATGTCTTTGTTTTTATAGAGTTTTGACATGCGCGCCGCGATGGCGTGCGCGATCATACCAACGTCTAGCTCGTTCTCTGGAGGCAGCAGCCATTTGTTGTCTTCATCATGTTTGCCAACAACTGTTGGCCGCACATTTTGCTTCCAGTTATAAAGCTGCCAGCGGAGCTGGTGCTCGATCATCTCACGCTTTTCTTCAACCACAAGAACTTCATCAAGCCCTTCGCAGAATTCACGAATGCCTTCAGGCTCAAGGGGCCAAGGCATGCCTACTTTATAGAGGCGCAGGCCAATGTCTTTGGCTATCTCATCTGTAATGCCAAGTTCAACCAGTGCTAGGCGAACATCTCCATATGACTTACCCGATGTCACGATACCGAAACGCGGTTTAGGGCTGTCCATAACGACGCGATCTATTTTATTTTTGCGGCAAAAAGCATGACAGGCAAAAAGCTTATAATTCTGCAGGCGCCAATCAACATCGCGCGGCACATCACCAAGGCGAATATTAACGCCGCCCTTTGGCATTTGAAACTCAGCTTCATCAGGCGTTAATATCAGGCGGTTTTCGCGTGATAAATCAACCGTGCCGGATGTTTCGACGTTCTCACTGGTTACTTTCAGCGCCGTCCAGCAGCCTGAATAACGTGACATTTCAATGCCCAGCACGCCATATTCTACAAATTCTTGAATGCTGGCTGGGTACAGGATAGGGATCATATAAGCCGACAAAGCATGGTCACTTTGACACGGCAAGGTCGATGACTTACAAGCATGATCATCACCAACAATAGCAAGAACACCGCCCTTTGGCGCTGTACCATAGGCATTGGCATGACGCATAACATCGCCGCTGCGGTCTACGCCTGGTGATTTACCGTACCAAATACCAAACACGCCATCATAGTTAGAACCGCCAAGCAAATTAACTTGCTGCGTGCCCCAAACCGAGGTTGCTGCCAAATCTTCATTGACACCAAACTCAAAGGTGATGTTGTACTCCTCCAAGTATTTTTTAGCGCGCATCAGCTCCATATCATAGCCGCCAAGCGGCGAACCACGATAGCCAGAAATAAACCCTGCAGTATTTAAGCCTGCGGCGCGATCACGGCGCATTTGCACCATTGGTATGCGCGTTAAAGCTTGCAGACCGCTCATGAAG
>JAESTR010000213.1 GCA_016763495.1 Kordiimonadaceae bacterium | reverse complement strand
CTCTCCCTCTCCCTCTCCCTCTCCCTCTCCCTTCCACATCTTCTGCCTACGCGAGGTTTCAGCGTGCAGGGGCTGCACCTTGGGCATCATCAAAGGCCGGCTTGATAAGCTGGTGCTCATTTTCCGACTTTTGGCAATAACAAAAAAGCCGCCTTCAAGCATGAGCTTGAGATGGAAATCCTGCGCACTGGCATGGGGCAAATGGAAATTAACAAAGCCGAGGATCGTCGTATTCTTGGGCACCCCAGCGTGCCAGTCACTATGGCCTTGGCCGTTTTTGTTGGTTAGCGGCCTTTCATTTGCCAAATTCGGGGGCTGGGTGTGCGGTGTGGCGCTGTTTTGGCACTTTATGGGCGCTGACCTGCTCGGTTGGCTGCGCGTCGCATTCTTCCCTGACATGCCAGCACCACCCGCCCTTGGCGGCAGTGAAACACTGGTCACCGTGCTGCTGTCCATGCTCGGCCTAGGCGGCCTACGCACCGTAGAAAAAATCAAAGGCGTCAGCCGCGAGAAGTAGGAAGCAGCGACATTATCGCTGCTGTTTGCTCAACCAATTTATCTTGCCTGACAAGGCAGCGATTTCTTGCATGTTTTTAACCAAATGCTGACTATCTTTTGCGACCACATGAGGCTGGTTTTTCTTCGCATTTTTTTGCTGAGTAACAATCACCACAAGGCCTATGAACAACAAAGCGCCTAACATTAAGAGTATTGTGTTCAGGTCCAGTGGCTGGCTTGGTTCAACAACAGGGACTGTTGGTTTTAGTTTTTGTAGGTCTAAAATCCATTGGACCACAGGCGCTAGACTTCTGTTGGCGGTGGTAATCCATTCATCAGGTGTTGTGTCATAGTCAACTTTTACTTCGTCAGGATCGGGGGCTTCGTCTATGGCATCTTCTGATAAATCATAGAGTTCAAAGTGTATTTCTTGGAGACGGTCAAAAGTGAGTTCCTGAATATTCGATATGTAACTTTGCGTTTGTGTGGGAATGTGGCTGCTATGGGCGATAGCTTCCACATTTACAAAGGCAGTCGATACCCGTCCGTGATAAGAAAGGCCGAGAGATTTCTGGTAGTGGCCAATGGGATGACCTGATGCCACGTTATAGGCTAAGTTCGCGGTTTCCCTTTGGGTAAACTGATGTACCCATAAAAGGCTGGCACGAAGATGTAAGGCAGCGCTGGCTTCAGGTGGGGCATAGTCATGTAATAGGTGGAGTTGGATGGCATTGGCTGTGTCAAAAATCTTCCACATCGCTCTAGATATTTGGCGCATGCGATATATCTCAAAATTTTGGCCATTAATGTCAGCATGAATTGTTTTGCTAAGTTCACCATAGCCTTGGTAGGCTGTTTCCAGTTGTTTTGTTAGGGCAAAAAGCCGTGTTTGGCTTTGTACTGCTGAATCAGTAATTTCAAGTGCATTGGTATCAATAAGTCGTAATTTGGCCAGTAGGGCGATGTGGCTTTCTTGTATGGTTTTTTTTAGCGTATTTATTTGGGTTATCCAGTCTGTGGTCACGGCCTGGTAGGGTGGTTCCATAGTACGCAAATGGCCGTATGAAGCCGCCAAAAAATTAAGCTCCTGCGCGCTAGCCATACTGAGGCTTTCAATGTCAGTAAATGCGTCCTGAACTACAAGGCTCAACTGCTGGCGAGACAATGTCTCAGCCGCTACGGTCGCAGTCTGCGAGGCCAATAGTGCGATACTGAAAAACGAAAAACAGACCAACCGGCCCAAAAGCTGAAAATTCATAAATACCCCCAAGAAAAACACCATCAAACGAAGCAGCTTTAATCGTCGCAGCACGTCAGTGGTGAACAAACAATCATAAATTGTAACATAAAGCAAGTGGTGTGAACAAAGCGCGAACATTTGAACGTAAAACGGACAGGCCATTTGGGTGCCAAGTTGGGTGATTGATATATGTATACTTTTAAAAATACTGTAGGTGTTCGGGCAAAAAAACCTAGCCCCAGATGTTGCTTTTATTCAATTCGCGTTAAAGTTTGCGGGGAAAGGAAAAGGTTTTTTTGCAGGAAAAATTGATGGTCAGTATTCTGCTGAATTACTAAACAGTATTGTTAAGATTTCTAACAAGTCAAAAGTATCGAAGAGCGTTACAACTGCAAGGGATATTGTCAGAATAACTAATACAAGAGGCTTAGTGACCTTAATCCCTCAACGCTACAAAGCGTATAAATTTCATATTTTTTCCGACAGATCAAAGACGATTTTCTTCCTAGAGAAGTTGGCAGGTGGTGAGGCGACAGTACCAGACGCCAAACTGTATCCTTTGTCTGACGAAGAAAAAAAGGGGCTGGTCAAAATTCAGAAGCAGCTTTTGTCCAAGTACGGTGTTTTAGCAAAAATTTCTAAAATGACAGTTAGTAAAGGAAGGGTGTATGTTGACCTTAATCTTACGGGCGGAAATATCATTGATTTGAATTCCCTGAACATCAAAGTGGAGAAATCTAAAAAAACCGAGAAGAAAGCACTAAAATTTCTGTTTGAGGGGTCGACATCCCCTTTGGCGGCAGACGGCAGCCAATGGCAATCTTATGATAAAAAAGCAATCATTCTAGAAACAGTGAAAAGATCACAGTATTTGGAAATGCCGACTGCCACCAAGCGGTACATACTTAAGACTTTAGGACTTAAGAAAAGCAAATACCCTGTAGGGTCAGATGTCACGAAGCACGCTTATGCAGCTTATGAAGCGGCCCGCATTTATGATGCGCTTACGCCTGCAAAAGAGAAGCTTTTACTGCAGTATTTTGGTGCTGATAAAGACGCGCTTTTGGGTAATATCGTAGCGCGAAAACTTCGCTGTAGGGCTCATTATGAAACGCTAAAAAAAATGTCGATAGAAATACGCTATAGATCTAAGGAGCTGGTAAAGGCCGAGAAAGAAATAGCGGGCGTGTTACTGGCCATGGGCGAGCTTACTGAGGACCAATATAAATTTTATATGGCGTCGCTTCTAAGTTTTGGTGTGGCTAAGGGTGTGGGAGCAGCTGCGGGCAAGGCTGTTAAAGCAGGCTCCAAAACAGCAAAAAATTCAGACCAAGCCGCTAAAATAGCGCAAGATGTGGAAAATTTTTCTGCATATGCGGATGCAACGACAAGTGCGGGCATAATGAACTATCTATCTACTCAAACTAAGCAACTTGATCTTCTAGATAAAACCCTAATTGTGATGGGGACGGCAGGTATTGTTTTAGGGCTGGTGTTTACAGGCGGATTGGGCGCTATTCTTGTAACTAGCTTTGAAGTGAGCACTGTTATTATCGGCTTGGTTAAGGGCCGAGATAATTATGAGGGCGAACAATCAGAATTGGGTAAGGCATTGCGCCGGGCGGAGTTTAAAAAATTCGAGATACTAAGCGCTATTGAAGACGCCAAAGAGAGTATAGGGAATTTAGTTAAAACAATGCAGAGCGAAGATTGTTTTTTATCACCTGCTGATTATGATTTTCTAGATGATGAAGATGAAAGTGAATTTCGGTCAAACTTGTCAGGATTTTACAAACGCATTTCAGGCACTGCGGAGGCCAATTAAAATCGCAGGTGGGTGGCCGTTTGGCCAGAGGACGCCAATCACCCAGCTAGTGGTTGCTCCCACCTAACAATTGCCCCACACATGCTCTCCCTCTCCCCCTTAATACTTTCTGGCTGCGTGAGGTTTGTGCTCGCTCGACAGCATCTTGGGATCATCAAAGGCCCGCTTGGTAAATTGGTGCTCGTTTTCCGACTTTTGGCAATACCAAAAAAGCCGCCTTCAAGCATGAGCTTGAGATGGAAATTCTGCGCACCGGCATGGGGCAAATGGAGATTAATAAAGCCGAGAGTTGTCGCATTCTTGGGCACCCCAGCGTGCCAGTCACTTTGGCCTTGGCTGGTTGGTGGCCCTTCATTTGCCAAGATTGGGGCATGGGTGTGCGGTGTGGCGCTGCTTTGGCACTTTATGGGCGCTGATTTGCCCAAAAGATTCAAAGAGATGGCTGCGCGTCGCCTTCTTCCCCGACATGCCAGCACCACCGGCCCTTGGTGGTAGTGAAACACTGGTCACCGTGCTGCTGTCCATGCTCGGCCTAGGCGGCCTACGCACCGTAGAAAAAATCAAAGGCGTCAGCCGCGAGAAGTAGGGGTTGTTTGCTATTCCTCAGCATTAACCATCTTTAAAGTTTCCCTGTACCAATT
>JAESTR010000211.1 GCA_016763495.1 Kordiimonadaceae bacterium | reverse complement strand
TGCGGATAAGAACACTATTGCCTTACCCATTCAGTTGTGTGGCGGGAGATACGTGTATTGCAGGCCTATGTCAACGCTAAACTAGTAAAAAACCTCAGTTGTTCACCAGTTTTTATACTTCTGCTCCGCTTACCCTCTGAAGCGGCGAATAAGACTTGAAGTATCATTCCTGCTACCGCCCATATTTTGCACATCAGCGTAAAACTGGTCCACAAGTGCTGTAAGAGGCAGAGTTACACCGTTTTGACGCGCTTCGTTCAAGACGATACCAAGGTCTTTACGCATCCAGTCCACAGCAAACCCAAAGTCAAACTCACCCTTAATCATGGTTTCAGCGCGGTTTTCCATCTGCCAGCTTTGCGCGGCTCCCTTGCTGATCACATCCACCACTGCATTCGCATCCAGCCCTGCTTCCATTGAAAAATGCAGTGCTTCTGCCAGCCCTTGTACAATGCCGGCAATACAAGTCTGATTGGCCATTTTTGTGAGCTGGCCTGCACCAACCTCACCAAGCAGTTTCAGAGACTTGGCGTATGCTTGCATCACAGGTTCAGCTTTATCAAAGGCATCTTTGTCGCCGCCGCACATAACAGTTAGCATGCCGCCAAGGGCACCGGCCTCCCCGCCTGACACAGGTGCATCAATAAACAATATGCCTTTTTCTGCAGCTGCTGCGGCCATGTCACGCGCGCATTCAGCTGATGCTGTTGTATGATCCACAAAGATCGAACCCTCTGCCATAGTACTGAACGCGCCGTCCGCTCCTGTGCATATGGCAGCAACGTCTTTATCGGCGCCAACGCAGGCAAATACAATGTCAGCGTCTGCTGCGGCCCCGGCGGGTGTTGGCGCCGCAAAGATCTCGGCTTCAGCAGTATCGCTATATTTGCTGATCCAGTCTTCGGCCACACTCGCTGTGCGGTTATACACCGTCACACTGTGTCCTGCGGCAACCAAATGGCCCGCCATCGGGAAACCCATCACCCCAAGTCCAATGAATGCTATACGTGCCATCTGTGCGTCCCCTTACTATGATGAATGAATTTAGATGTTATCCACATAGGCGGGATTAAATAGCTTGTCCAGCAAGGAAGGATGCATACCAGCTATGCTACTGAATTATCTGAATGGCCCCGAGTAAGGGCCTCTGCTATCACGCACATTTCGCTTGTAAAAGTTATCATACGAAGACTATCTTAATGCTTGTTGATAAAAGAAATTTCTCGTGCGGAATCAATCCCCCACGCCGGAGACCGTAACAATGGCTGATGATCAAGTTCGCCCAATCATCAAAAAGGTGATTAAAGTACAAGCTGCGGCCCACCACGGTGGCGCCTGGAAAGTGGCGTACGCTGATTTTGCTACAGCGATGATGGCCTTCTTCATGCTTATGTGGCTTTTGAATGTTGCACCGCCTGAAACACTTGCGGGACTAGCCGATTATTTCTCGCCGACTACTGCATCAATTTCTGGCCGCAGTGGCCAAGATGCCATTAACCCCACCACATCTGATAGTAGCGGCCTGAACCCATCACCGGTGGTTGTTATTAGTGAACCCGGCCCGCCACAATCAGGCCCAACGTCAGGTGACGAAACTGGTGCGGATGCACAAGGTGGTGGCGACCCTAATTCCGTAGACCTAGAAACCATCGCCCAGCGCATAAGAGACCAAGAAGATTTAGCATTTGAGCAAATGCAGGAACAACTTCGCCTAGCCATACAACAATCCCCTACTCTTTCAGAAATGAAAGACCAGTTGATTATGGAGATTACTGAAGACGGCATGAAAATTCAGATAATCGACAAAGACAGGCGCGCGATGTTCCGTAAAGGCTCTGCTGATCTTTATGATTATGCGATACGTATGATCACAGAGATCGGTGACAGCGTGCAAAACCTGCCAAACAGGATAACTATTCAGGGACATACTGATGGCGGCAATTATGTTGCAGAAGATGGTTCGACCAACTGGGAACTGAGCTCAACTCGCGCCAATGCCGCGCGCCGGGTACTGGATACCTCAGGTGTATCGAAAGACCGGTTTTTTGAAGTTGTCGGCAAAGCAGGGACAGACCCTTTGTACCCCGACCAACCCTCGAAAACCGAAAACCGCCGCATCACGATTTTAATATTGCGTGAAGCGCCCGTTGTACCGCCTGGTTATTAAAAATTAAAAAATGGCAGTTAGCAAGGCTTCTGGTGGCATCGCCGGATATTTTTCAGTTTTTTCAGGGCTTTATGCTTGTTCCCTTATCCTGCAAATTGTAAAACTAACACTAGTGGGGAAGAATACGACACGCACAGATGCCTGTGAGTGATTTAGGTATATACTATATGGGGCTGCAGTAGATTAGTATGGAATTGGTAGAACCGACCCTTCAAATGTGGCTGACTTTTGCGGTTGTCGTAGGGGCAATTATCGCTTACGCCTATGATCGCATTCCGCTCGAAATCTCAAGCATTGCAACAGTTGCTATCTTGCTGTTCATATTTGAGGCAATGCCACTCCTGAGTCCCAATGGCGATAATTTGCTTACGTCACGTGACTTGTTACAAGGATTTGCAGACCCGGCTTTGATAACCATTATGGCTCTGCTTGTTGTAGGACAAGGCCTCGTGCAAACAGGGGCACTTAACGGCCCTGCCCGTATGATTGTAGCCTTTGGTAAACAATCGCCTAAATTGGTGATCATGGTTTGCCTAATACTGGTGATGTTGGTCTCTGCCATCATGAATAACACCCCTGTGGTGGTTATTTTTATCCCGATACTCGCTGCTGTCGCGGATAAGCTCGGTAAACAGTCTGCTGTTGTGATGATGCCGCTCAGTTTTGCGGCGATCCTGGGCGGGAATATGACCAAAATAGGCTCAAGCACAAACTTGCTAGCCATAGGCGCATATGAAAAAGCCGGCGGCGGCACTGTAGACTTTTTTGATTTCACCATCCCGGGCGCAGTGCTCGCGTCAGTGGGCTTGCTATATGTAACATTAATTATGCCTCGCCTGCTGACCGATAGGAAAGGTCTGGCCAGTAGGCTTGCTAGCAAAAGCGGAAAACAATTTCTATTTCAAATGGAACTCGGGTTTGACAATAATCTTGTCGGCAAAAAAGCCATCGCAGGCATGTTCCCGGACCTGAAAGACGTCACTGTCAGAATGATCCAACGCGGCTATGAAAAGCTCTTGCCTCCATACGATGATATTACCTTGCAAACAGGTGACATTGTGATGGTAGCTGCCACACGCGGCGTAATGACAGAGCTTTTAAATGCCTCCCCTGACCTTGTCACAAGCGCTGAAGGCGAAGATGAGAGCAGCGAAAGCTATGGTGAGCGCCGCGTTATTGCAGAGGTTGTAATAGCCCCTGCGTCTCGTATGGATGGCCGCACGCTGGCGCAAACAGGTTTCCGGGCTGAAACGGGCTGTACTGTTCTTGGCGTACAACGCCGCAGCCGCATGATCAGGGCGTCACTGTCTGCCCTAAGACTTGAAGCTGGCGATGTACTGTTGCTAATGGGCAGTCGCACGAACATGCTTGCACTACGGGACAACCGCGATGTCATGCTTATGGAATCGTCCGCCACTGATGTGCCTATGAAAGAATTTGCGGTCAGAGCCCTAATGGTATTCGTCGGCATCGTATTCACCGCAGCATTTGAGATATTACCAATTGTAGTTTCAGCCGTTATTGGTGCCGCCCTTATGATGGGTCTGCGGTGCTTGAACGTGCGTCAAGCAGGACGGGCCATCGACCGGCGTGTTTTTACTATAGTCGGCGCGGCTCTTGCGCTTGGTGCCGCCATGCAAAGTACTGGCGGTGCTGGCTGGCTCGCACACAATGTTATTACACTCTTGTCTGACGCACCAGTATGGGTGCTATTATCAGCGTTCTTTATGCTAGTCGCACTCCTAACCAATGTTTTGTCTAACAACGCGACGGCGGTGCTTTTTACACCCATCGCGGTATCCATAGCCACTGAGTTACAAATAGACCCAATGCCGTTTTTGCTCGCGGTAATTTTTGGCGCAAACTGCAGCTTTGCAACCCCCATGAGCTACCAAACCAATTTACTGGTTATGGCGCCGGGCCATTATAAGTTTTCAGACTTCTTAAAAGTCGGCACGCCGTTAATTTTTATCATGTGGTTAACCTTTACTATATTTGTTCCGTGGTACTATGACTTGTTGTAACCACAAAAGAGAGCAAAGATGACAGACCAGGGGCTCCAGTTTCCGAAATTCTATGTCACAGCCCCCTCGCCTTGCCCCTACCTAAAAGGTAAAACCGAGCGAAAAGTTTTCACAGAATTAGCGGGGCCAGATGCCCCCTCCTTGAACGAGGCGCTTGGCCGTGTTGGTTTTAGGCGCAGCCAGTCCGTTGTGTACCGACCGGCATGTGAAAATTGCTCTGAATGCATATCTGTCAGGGTTCGCGCCCAAGAGTTCAATCTGTCAAAGTCCCAAAAACGAGTTGCGAAAGCCAACACTGACTTGCTTGCACAAATCTGCCCGCCCCAAGTAACCGATGAACAATATGACCTACTCAAAGACTATCTGAACTCCCGCCACAAAGGCGGATCGATGGCTGACATGAGTATCGAAGAATATAGAGATATGGTTGAAGCAAGTCCGGTTACTACAATACTTGTAGAATATCGGAGAGTGATTGATAGTCACTTGATGGCCGTTGCTTTAACAGACGAGCTAACAGACGGTTTATCTATGATCTATAGCTATTTTGCGCCGAGTGAAAACAAACGCAGCCTTGGTACTTATATTATACTCGATCACATCGCCCGTGCAAAGCATGCTGCGAAGCATCATGTCTATCTAGGGTATTGGGTTAAAGGTAGCAAAAAAATGAGTTATAAAGGTAAATTTACACCACTTGAAAAGCTTGGCCCAGGAGGCTGGCAAGATAGTGATCAACCTTCTGAAACTATTTAACATCAAGCCCTTGCTACCAGCCGCCCGCTGCCTATACTGAGCGCCAACGAATCGACTATATAGTTCGGCATCAGGGGAATTAGGCGTGGCTCATCAAAAATTAAACAAAGCTAAAACACAGCTTGAAAAGGCCGCCATTTCCAGACGTAACCTATTGCGTAGTGCTGGCATAGCAGGAGCAGCCGCTGTTGTAACGGCGTGTAGTGGCCAATCCTCTGATCAAAATGCGTCCTCGGCGGCTCTTGTGGGCAAAACACGTCGACTTAAAATGGTTACCAGTTGGCCAAAAAACTTTCCCGGCATGGGCACAGGCGCTGAACGCTTGGCCAAACGCATTGAAGCCCTTTCAGATGGCCGCATCACAGTGAAAGTATATGCGGCTGGTGAACTTGTTGGCGCGCTTGAAGGATTTGATGCCGTTAGCCAAGGCAAGGCTGACATGTATCATGGGGCTGAATATTACTGGCAAGGTATGTCACCTGCTTTCAACTTCTTCGCAGCGGTACCTATGGGCCTAACGGCTGGCGAGATGAACGCATGGATCCGCTTTGGTGGCGGTCAGGAACTGTGGGACGAGCTTTCTGGTAAGTTTAACATCAAGCCCTTCATGGCAGGGAATACTGGCACGCAAATGGGCGGATGGTTTAACAAAGACATCAACAGCATCGAAGACTTTCAAGGCCTACGCATTCGCATGCCTGGTCTGGGCGGTGAAGTGATGAGACGTGTGGGCGCTACGCCTGTTACAAAACAAGGCGGGGAAATCTTCCAAGCGCTCAGCCAAGGTAATATCGATGCCACAGAATGGGTCGGACCGTGGAACGATCTCGCGTTTGGCTTCCACACCATCGTCAAAAAATATTATTATCCCGGCATCCATGAGCCTGGCACAATGTTAGGTATGGGCTTGAACAAAGACTTGTGGGAAGAACTTTCAGAACAAGACAAAGCCATTATTTCACACGCTGCTGCCGCTGAGAATGAAACGATGTTAGCAGAGTTTAATGCTAACAATGGCAGGGCACTCGACACACTTGTTAACGAGCACAAGGTTTCCCTAAATCGCTTTAATGACAGTATCTTAAAGAAACTTGCTGAAGTATCAGCTGAAGTATTAGCAGACACTGCCAAAGCTGACCCTCTCACAAAAAGAATATTTGACAGCTTCAGTGCAGCACGCCAATCCAGCATGCGCTGGGGTGAAGTATCAGAGCAAGCCTTCATGCATGCTCGCAGCTTGGCCTCACTGTAACTTACGATGCAATCAACTGTAATAGATTTTTGTGATAAGGCACTTGAGGCCAGCGGCAAGGTGCTTTCCATTTCGCCTCTTATTCTCATTCTTGCGCAATTTTCTGTAGTACTGATGGTCTATGTTTTCCGCACTGGTTCTATCCAATTGCAAGAAAGCCTACAGTATTTTAATGCCATCCTGTTTTTGGGTGGCGCGGGATACACTGCCTATGTAAATGGCCATGTGCGCGTAGACCTCTTCTACGGTGAATTCACGGAAAAACGAAAAGCGCTAGTTAACTTCTACGGTACAATTTTCTTGATGATACCGTTCCTTGCGCTGTTCACCATCACCAGCCTGCCATATGCACTCGACAGCTGGCGCATTTGGGAAACCAGTGTGGAAACGAGCGGGCTTCCGATTGTTTATATCCTTAAAACCACATTGCTACTGTTTCCCCTTACGATGGCATTGCATGTTGTGTCCTCCCTCCTCCGTAATTTTAAAACGATGAAATCGGCTTAAGCTCATGGATATGTCTGTAATACTCATCTTCAGCATGTTCGCTGTACTTGTTGGTTTGTTGATGACAGGCTTCCCTGTTGCCTTCACGCTTGGCGGTGTTGGGCTTTTGTTTGGGCTCATAGGCAACGCTTTAGGTGTACTAGATATATCGTTTTTGGAAATCCTACCAAACCGCCTGTTTGGCAGCGTTATTCGCAACGAGCTACTTTTTGCAGTGCCTTTGTTTGTCGCGATGGGGGTGGTGCTTGAAAAATCAAATGTTGCTGAAGACCTGCTGGAAAGCATGGGCAAATTATTTGGTTCTCTCCCCGGAGGGCTAGGCATTTCAGTTACCATCGTGGGTGCGCTGCTTGCGGCTTCTACAGGCATCGTGGGCGCTACTGTGGTTACAATGGGCCTTCTTGCCCTGCCTACAATGATGCGCCGCGGTTATGACGTGTCGCTGGCCACAGGGTCGATTGCCGCAGCGGGCACGCTTGGCCAAATCATACCGCCCTCAATCGTACTGATCTTGCTAGCAGATGTGATGTCATCCTCTTGGCAGCAGGCACAGCTGAATAGTGGCTCATTCTCACCAGTTCCAATGAGCGCAGGCGAATTGTTTGCTGGCGCCTTAATTCCCGGCTTAGCCTTGGTGACACTATATATCCTCTACCAAATATTAATCGCGTTTTTAAAGCCTGAAAGCAGCCCGGCAATCCCGCGTGAAGAAGGGGAAAAACTAGACCGTAAATTTTACGGCAAACTGCTGCTGGCACTAACACCGCCACTTGCCCTTATCATTGCAGTACTCGGCTCAATCTTGTCCGGTATTGCAACGCCAACAGAAGCCGCCGCCGTCGGCGCAGTGGGCGCTATATTATTAGGGACAGCACGGATAAGTACTAAAAACCGGTATTATGTTTTTATCACTATCGGCATGCTGATTATTCTTTTAACCCTATCCAATTTTGCAGACCTACGCCTCAACCGTGCCATTGTGCCTTTTGGTGACCAGCTCGCCTACTATGCTGCTGTTTTTTGTACTTTCATATTTGTGCTTGGTCTGGCCAAAGCCCTGTGGGCTACCCACAAAATCGGCGTGCTTAGCGAGGCTATGCGCTCTACATTGCAAATAACGACGATGATATATGCCATTCTTATCGGTGCCAGCCTCTTCTCCCTCATTTTCCGAGGGTTTGGTGGTGACGATATCATCGCTGACATGCTGCACGGCCTGCCCGGCGGACAGTTCACAGCGATATTGCTGGTGATGTTATTGATGTTTGTACTCGGGTTCCTTCTCGACTTTATCGAGATAACCTTCGTTGTGGTCCCGGTGGTTGCGCCCGCTCTGCTTGCCATGGAAGGCAGCTATGGCCCCATATGGCTGGGTGTTATGATGGCAATGAACTTGCAGACAAGCTTCCTGACTCCCC
>JAESTR010000210.1 GCA_016763495.1 Kordiimonadaceae bacterium | reverse complement strand
TCTTGTCGTCTTTCCTGTGATCGTCTCTGCTGCGGCCACCGACCCTGTGCGTCGTTGGTGCGCCTTCATCGCCTTTTTTATAGACTTCAAATTTGCGTTTGCGAGACGCACCGAGTTTTACTTTTGTAGGCTTTTTAGCTTTTGCCCACTTGCTAGGGTCACGCTGTACTTCTGGCGCGCCTACACTTTGAGGTGCACCTTTGAAGTAACTGTCGAGCACATCATACATTTGTTTTTCGCCGACAGACGATACTGTACCATCGTCAAGCGTGCCCAACGAGAAAGGGCCATAGTGCGTGCGAATAAGTCGATTAACAGATAGTTGCATATGCTCCATTACGCGGCGAACTTCGCGGTTCTTACCTTCGCGGATGGCTATAGAAATCCATGCATTCGCACCAGTCTGACGTTCAAGGCTGGCTTCGATCGCCCCATAGTGCACACCGTCGATTGTGATACCGTCTTTTAGTTTTTCCAGCGCTTTTTCATTCACCCGGCCATGGACCCGCACGCGGTATTTGCGCACGATGCTGTTGACGGGTAGTTCAAGCCAACGTGCAAGCTCGCCGTCATTGGTTAGTAGCAGCAAACCTTCGGTGTTCATGTCTAGGCGGCCAACGGAAATAACTCTACCCATATGATCGGGTAATTTATCAAAAACCGTAGGGCGGCCTTCAGGGTCGCGGTGCGTGGTGAGAGTGCCGCGTTTTTTATGGAGCCGCCACAGTTTTGTCTGTGTTACGCCTTCAACTGGCTCACCGTCTACAATGATGCCGTCTAGGCTTGTCACGAGTGTTGCAGGCGTCTCCAGCAGTTGGCCGTTGATACGGATACGGCCATCTTCGATCATCCGTTCCACTTCGCGGCGGGAAGCTACGCCTGCACGTGCCAGTACTTTTGCAATGCGCTCGCCTTTCGGGGCGCTATCATCTGTCTTGTTTTCTATGTCGTTCATGGCGCGCACCATAGGCTTGTAAGCAGTAGTGCGCAACCTTTACACTCGCTGTTTTACTTGACGCTTCTAAGTCACTGGTTTACCCCGGAAATCATGATTGATCAGTTCCCTCATATGCACCGTGCGCTAGATGAAGCACGGCTTGCCGCTGACAAAGGCGAAGTGCCTATTGGCGCCGTCATTATAGGTTCAGATGGTATAGTACTGGCTGCCGCGGGCAATAGGGTAGTCGGCGCTAAAGACCCGACAGGCCATGCCGAAATGATTGCTATAAGGCAAGCTGCACACAAGCTGGGGTCTGAAAGGCTGATAGGTTGCAGCCTTTATGTGACGCTTGAGCCATGCGCTATGTGCGCGCAGGCCATTTCTTTTGCGCGCATTGAACGTCTTTATTATGGTGCGGATGACCCAAAGGGCGGTGGTGTTACTGTTGGAGCGCGTATTTTTAGCCAGCCTACAACGCATCATAAGCCTGATGTGTATGGGGGTATTCTTGAAAAAGAAGCCGCGCAATTGCTTAGAGACTTTTTCAAAAGCCGCCGTTAAACTCCGTTTATGACCGAAGATATATTTACGAATATAATGGCGTATGCTGGTGAAGCATGGGCATGGGTGCAAACCCGCTTTCTAGAGCCTGAGCGGCTGATAGAACTGGTAGCAATCGGTGTGGCTATATTCCTAGCTAAACTGACGAGTAACTTCATTCACCGCGGTATCATGAAAGCCTTTGGCGAACATGCTTCTGTGCAGAAAGCAGATCGGCGCTTCTTGCTGCCTATCCTCTCTGCCGCCTTCGCCATCATGCTTATTTGGACAGCTACTTTCCTCCTCCAACCCCTTATGGCTACGTATTTACTTCCTGTGGCTTCAACATTGATGGCGGCTTGGCTTTTTATTCGGCTTGCTGTTGGCATGTTGCCCAACCGGGAGTTCGCACGCTTCATTGCCAGTGCGGCCTGGGGGCTCGCGGCTCTGAATGTGTTGGGGTTATTAGACCCTATTTTAACCGTGCTTGATTCAGCTAAATTGCCGCTAGGCGAGATTGAGCTAAGCGTGTTGTCGCTTATAACGGGCATACTGTCTTTTGGCTTTTTGATATGGGGTGCTTTTGCGCTTTCAGGGCTGATTGAACGCCAGCTTAAAGGCGTTGAAGCCGTACCGCCAACAGTGCGGGCGTTGCTGACTAAAGTTGCCAAAATCGTTCTTGTTTCACTAGCGTTCCTAATCTCACTCAACGCTACGGGCATCGACTTAACAGCGCTTGCCGTGTTTGGTGGTGCTCTTGGTGTTGGTATTGGTTTTGGTTTGCAGAAAGTGGTCGGGAACTTTATCTCGGGCATTATTCTGCTGATTGACCGCTCAATCAAACCCGGCGATGTGATTGAAACCGGCGGCACTTACGGTACCATTAACCGGCTTGGTGCACGCTATACCAGCGTGATAACGCGGGACGGCACCGAGTATTTGATCCCGAATGAGGATATGATCACGCAGCCGGTGGTCAATTGGTCCCACAGCCATAGTCTTGTGCGCAGGCGTATCCCTGCGCAGGTTTCTTATGAAAGTGATATCCATAAAGCCATGGACCTTATGGTGGCTGCTGCGGCTGAAGAGAGCCGCGTACTTGCAGACCCTGCGCCGCGTACACTCATGCGCGGTTTTGGCGAAAATGGTGTGGATTTAGAACTGCGTATGTGGATCAATGATCCGCAGAATGGGGTTTCAAATATCGCCAGTAGCGTGATGCTTAGGATATGGGATAAATTCAGGCAGGAAGATATTGAGTTCCCGTACCCACAACGTGTGGTACATGTAAAGCATGACACCGGGGCTTTTAACCCGGTGCAATAGCTAACCAAGTGGTTCGCTAACAGGCACGATACCCGAGGATTTTTTTTAAACCAGAGGGGAGATTATAATGTCTTTAGTAAGGTTCGCAGGGACAACTGTTGCTGCATTTTTAGCATATGGAATATTATATACGATTGGAGAGATGCTGATAGCTGGTGACATGGCTTCTATGGCTGCGCATACGCTGCCACCAGAGCAAACACTTGTTGCTACTTTAGCTTATCATCTTGTGCAGACCATCGTATTCGTTTGGCTTTTTGATAAAGCTGTTGGTTCAACTGACATAAAAGATGGCGCCGTTTTTGGCGCGATGATTGGCTTGTATTTGATGGCGTCTGATTCAGTTTGGTTCACTAATCTGAAAGATTTTCCACAAGACGCTAGAATGGCTCTTTCTGTGATGAATATTGTGTTTGGTGCAGTGGTTGGCATAGTGGTGGCTAAATTGCACGGCATAGGCCGGGGCGAGGCAGCTGACGAAGGCTAACCTAAGCTTCTATTTGGTATTAGAGCATAAAGCGGCGGCTACAGAAGTGGCCGCCGCTTTATCACTTATTAGCAAAAGTCTTGTATCTTTCAAGGCGGTTTTAATTGCCCTGTTTACATAGACTAAGATACTTTTTTAAGTTCCAAGTTTCTGGCCCGACCACCGCTGATACGTATACCTGAAACTTTATTCATTTTGTCTCGAACGATTTTTAAAACTGTCCATTCTGACAAGAAGGTGTCTTTGCTTGCTGGCTTGTAGATGATTGGATCATCAAACCAAATCATGAGGGCACTGAGTTCCCCATCTTTCACAGATAAGCTGTATGTTACATCCAGCTCGCTGCTGCGGTAATCGCCTTCGAGCTCTATGAGGTCATCATCAGTAGGAGTGGCAATAGTTACTTTGCTATGGTGGCTGGTCCGGCCATCACTTCCTGCTTCACCTTCTTTAATGCCTGTGATTTTGCCTTTGGTGTTGCGCACTATTTTATAGAAGTTATTAGATCGGCGTTGCGCATCGCCCATGTCAAAGGTACCGTCTTTGCGGAAGACCAGCGGGGCACCAAAAAATGTCACGCCGGTTTCAGTGCGTTTGATTTCCGCGACTTCATCAAAGACACGGTCTTGGTATGCACCAGAAAGTTCATCTAGTAAGGACGCCTGGGGGTCAGTTTTTTCCGGGACAGCAGCTAGTTCTTTTTGACCCAAATACAGTTCTGCGATCTCGGCTATGATTTTAGATCTATCAAGAATATCAGGTGCATTGGTGGTGAGTACAATGGCCAAGTCATCTTCCATGAAATAGTTGAAAGACGCCCTGAAGCCTGAATCTGCTCCGCCATGTCCCATCGCTGTGTGCCCGTTATAATCTTGCTTATAAAGTGCGAAACCATAGTTGATTGGGTTGCCATTATTCAGCTGGCCCATTGTTGTAATTTGTTTGATTAGTGCTTTGTCGCCAACGGTTGGCGCACGGAAATTGTTAGTCCATTTCAACAAGTCTTCAACTGTTGTATGCAAGCTTGTGGCACCAACATTATTGATGTTGAGCAAGGAGCGTTTCCAAGGGCTACCTTTTTCGTCGCGCTCATAGGAATGCGCTCTGTTTGGCACAACTTCAGTTATATCATCATAGAAAAAAGTATTATTCATACCGAGCGGTTTGAACATATGCTCTGTTGTATAGTCGCGCAGGTTTTGGCCAGAAACTGCCTTTACGATTTCCCCAAGTAAACTGTAGCCTGTATTGCAATATAAATATTCTTCACCAGGTTTGAAATTAAGCGCGGTTTGGCGGGATACCATATTCACGATTTGTTTTTGGGATTTCACAGCGTCCCACATGCCGCCGATAAAAAACAGCTCCCACTGATCGCGTAGTCCGCTTGTGTGCAATATAAGGTGGCGCACAGTGATTGTATGGCCAAAGTCAGGCACATACGGCAAGTAATCCCGAATGTCGGCATCCAAGTCAACTTTACCTTCCCGCGCCAGTAGGGCGATTGCGAAGGCCGTAAATTGCTTCGACACGCTAGCCACATGAAAAATGGTGTCGGTGCGGTTTGGTATGTCTTGCTCAAGGTCGGCCATGCCGTACCCTTTTGCGAACACTTGTTTGCCGTCTTTGGCGATGCCGATTGAAAAGCCGGGGCTATCAGCCCTGTCATATTGCTCAAGCAGTTTATGCACTTCAGCTTCTTGTGCATTGGTAGCATTTGATAGGACTGGTATGGCCGCAAAAAATATACCAAATAAAATACGGTAAATAGTCGTCATAAATCCCCCTGTACCGTTAGCTGAGCGTTTGGGTATGAATTCCACGTTGTGACCAGCTGCCGATTAAATTGTTATGGTATTATGATAAAACCTATCTGTGATTAAGGGATGAGTCTATAGAGGTTTGGCCTGAATTTGAGCTTGAATTCCACAAATATTGGCGATCATTGTTGGCTCCTACTCTGGTGAGCTAACAGCCGACATGTATCTTATAGTATTGGGCGGTTTGTTACGGAAAAACGCTTATGCCGAGCTCAGATAAAAGGGACTGTTGTTGATCAGCACTTATTTTCATGCCGTGAAAACTAGTTAGGCTTGAGAGCTTTAGGCCTTGTATATTGGCTGCTCGCAAATCAGCTTTTTCAAAGCAAACTTTTGCCGTGTCTGCACCTGATATGTTCGACCCTGTGAGGTCAGTATTCTTAAAGTCGCATTCTCGCAGGTCACTTTCACGTAAACTCGTGTCAGTTATTTTACAGCCTTCAAAAGAGATGCCCCTAAAAATGGCATAGTCGAAATTCGAGTGTTCAATGGTTGCTGCTGTGTGAACCAAACGTGACCTTGTTGTTAGCCTGTTGCTGAAAGATGCTTTGTCAAAGTTAACACCTTGGGCCGTGCAAGCTTTGAAGTGTACTCCAAACAATGATGCAGCATGAAAGTTGGTAGTAGATAGGTTGCAGCGGTCAAATTTTGCATCTGCTAATTGTGCGAAGCTAAAGTCAGCGCCTGTGCCTGTATCACTATCAAAAAATACGCAATCTTTAAAACGCGCGCCATCCAGTTTACCGCGCGTAAAACTGCAGTTTTTAAAAGTACAGTTCTCGAAAACTGTTTCTTCAAAAGATGTTTCAGCAAAGTTGGCCCTGTGGAATTGGCAGTTTTGGAACAGGCCATTATCAAGTATCAGCTCATCCCAATATACATCACCGAACACCTGACCCTTAATGGGTGTTTCACTGTCTATGGCGTCAATGACTGATGTTTCATTCATCTGAAAGGCCTCTTAAGTTTCTTGGGCTCGTTGGAGGTTTAATGCCGGGTCATATAGGCGGCGTATTCTTCAGCAAGGCGCAGGGCAATCGGACCCGAAACGCCAGTGCCGATGGGTGTGTCGTCCAGCGCTATAATAGGCTGTGCGCCGCAGGTGCTGCTGGTTAAAAACATCTCAGACCCGGCCATTGCTTCTTGTATAGTGAAAGCCCGTTCTTCGTATTTGATCTGTATTTGGCTTGCTAACGTTAATATAGCCGAGCGCGTGATGCCGGGTAGGATATTGTTTTTTGTCGGGCTGGTTACAAGCACACCGTTCTTGGTGATCATCCAAATGTTGGTACTGCTGCCTTCGGTTACAAATCCGTC
>JAESTR010000209.1 GCA_016763495.1 Kordiimonadaceae bacterium | reverse complement strand
GGGACTATGATCGAAGGCGAATTCGACTTTGGTTTCGCGGTGGATTGGATGCGGAAAGACCTTGGTATTGTCTTGAACGAAGCGCGCCAAAATGGCGTAACGCTACCGCTTACGGCGCTAGTGGATCAGTTTTACGCTGTTGTACAGAATATGGGCGGTAGCAGGAATGATACATCAAGCCTTATTCGCCGTTTTCGGGGATGATCTGAGCAGGCGTGTATAAACGTGTAAATAACTGCGGGTTTTAGTAGTTAACCGTTGACATGGACGGCCAATACCCGTATCTCCCGCGACATAACTGAATGGGTAAGGCATTTGTGATCTTATCCGCATGAGCACACAGTGCACTGACTATAAGGTCGCACACGCTCATGGCGCTTAACAAGAAAGGGCGATTCGCATGACCAAGCGTATCCAATCTAAGTATAAACTCGACCGCCGTATGGGCGAAAATATCTGGGGCCGTGCTAAGTCTCCAGTAAACCGCCGTGACTACGGTCCGGGTCAACACGGTCAGCGCCGTAAAGGCAAGCTTTCCGATTATGGTATCCAGCTTCGTGCTAAGCAGAAGCTTAAAGGCTACTACGGTAACATCACTGAGAAACAGTTCCGCAGCTACTATAAAAAAGCTGACGGCATCAAAGGTGATACAGGTGAAAACCTAGTTGGTATTCTGGAAGCCCGTTTGGACGCTGTTGTTTACCGCGCCAAGTTTGTGCCAACAGTATTCTCAGCACGTCAGTTCGTAAACCATGGCCACATTTTGGTAAACGGCAAGCGCTGTAACATTCCTTCACGGATGGTTAAGCCTGGTGACGTTATTGAAATCCGCGAAAAATCACGTGCGATCCCAATGGTTATCGAAGCTGGCCAAAGTCCAGAGCGCGACATTGCTGAATATGTTGCTGTTGATGGCTTTAAAGCAACATACGTGCGTATCCCTTCATTGGACGAAGTACCTTACCCGGTGATCATGGAACCAAACCTAGTGGTCGAGTTTTACTCACGTTAATAACCCCACTGGTTATAAAGAATTCAAAAAGGCTGCAGGTAATTCTGTGGCCTTTTTCTTTGACATCTGCACGCCACACCGTTGGTGTTTTGAAATATATTTTAGGTACTTTTGACAATTGCGTGAACCATACTATGCAGGGCTTGTTTCAAGTTCAAAGCGCTCATATGCTAGCTAAATTCGAACAGATACTTAGCGAGGAACATATGGCAGACCCGATTTTTGAGGCAGTGAAAGACAGCGATTCTGAAGGCGTCATTGCCCTTATAAAAAGCTGCTTTGACGAATATGAAGGTGTTTTGATCGACCTTGACGATCTGGACAAAGACTTGCTCACCTATGCGGCTGACACAAAAGCAAACGGCGGCGAAGCCTACGTGGTGCGCGACGGGGATGAAATCATTGGCACCATCGCTATGGGCCCCGTGACAGAACCCGTTAAAAAGACAGTGAAAGAAGGCGTCTTTGAGCTGAAGCGGCTGTATCTTAAGTCAGGCAATAGGGGCTCAGGCCTTGCGCCCGCGCTGGTGCGTCACATCGAAAGCCGCGCCCGCGCCTGCGGTGGCCACACAATGGAACTCTGGACAGATACAAGGTTTGAACGCGCCCACAGTTTTTACGCGCGTGAAGGCTATGAGAAAAAACCTGAAGAGCGCCCATTACACGATATTTCAAACTCAATCGAGTATCTGTTCAGCAAGAAATTATAAGCCTTTCTTCTGCAAATATCCTCAGGGTGTGACTGCCTACCAGCCGATACAAAGTGCTTTCACGTATTTCGCAGCGTGCCCATCCGCATATCGCTGAGGCATTGAGTTAAAACGTCACGACAGTGTCGACCTTTAAAGTCTGACCTTTCTGGAGAAATTAATAGTTAACTCTGGCTTTTGTGGCATTCTAATTGCTTTTAAGGTGTTTCGAAAAGACCGTTAGGCATTAAGTGCTTAGCAGTTTAATTTATGCGATGAATTTTAAGAATTTAAGATAGGGAAGAAATTTATGTCAGACCTTCAGCCATGTGTTGTTTGTGATAGCGCAGACTTTGAACCCCTTAAATCAGTATCTTGGAATTTTACAGGTTTAGGTGCGCTGAATGTGACTTTTGGCATTTGCAAGGACTGCGGACATGTTAGCCAAGACCCTTTTCCAACGAGTGAGCTCATAACGGCATTTTACGAGCAGAATGTTAATTATTATGAACCTGATTATAATATGGAGTTGCCAGCCGAGCCTGTTTCCACTCGGCGTCGCATATTGGCTTTGGCACGGCGTTTCAAACCGGAAATGGGAACAGTACTAGAGATAGGCTGTGGGTCAGGCGAAAACCTTCATTATTTTAAGCAGGAAGGTTGGGACGCGTATGGCTGTGAACCATCTTTTCAATCAGGTAAGCAAGCTCAAACTAGAATTGGCGAAGACAAGATTACTATAGGGTTTGCAGACGATGCCTTGGTGTCAAACATGAAATACGATGTGGTGTTCAGTTCTCATGTATTGGAACATGTTACTGATCCCAAAAAGATGTTTGGTCAAATAGTAAATTCAGCAAAAGATGATGGTATCGTTATTGTTGAAGTGCCTTGTACCCGACAACCGGAGAGACTTTCACCAGGATGGTTGGCGCTTGAGCATTTAACCTATTTTTCAGCGGGCGGCATTACTCGCATGGCTGAGGACGCGGGACTGCAAGTAATAGAGACAGTCATGGATGATGAATATCATCTATATCCAGCTGTTTGTATTGTTTGCCGTAAACCGTGTGCCGACACAAAGAACGAGCTAACCTATTTCAATGAATACGCGCAAAATCGTCACTGTGTGGCAGAGTTCCTTAAAAAAGATGCCAAGCACTGGGCGGATGTTGGTTCTCGAATAGCTGAGTTTGATGATATTTACCTTTGGGGGGCTGGCAACCATACTGCCTAGCTGTTTGTGGAAACTGATGTGAAGAATACCAACACTATTCTCGGCATCGTTGATAGTAGCCCCATCAAGACTGGCAAGCAGTTAGATACCTTCACTGTGATGGGAAAACAGCAGTTTCTAGATGACTATAACGGCCAGCATGTCGTGATAGTCTCTTATTTTTCCGAAAATGAAATCGCTGAATCGTTAAAAAGCCTTGGAGTGACAGAAGACCGCATCGTACGACTTTACGCCCCGACCTGAAGAAAAGCATTCATGGGTATTGTTAACAATTGCTAGCTGTGTGCTGTGCTAAATTTCTTGCTTGCACGTGGTCGTCCGCAGGCGTACAAAAAGCTCTTCAATTACTGTGTTTCGAGGGGAGCCCTGCCGCAATAAGGTGGTGGGCTGAGAGTTTGGTGAGTTTGTCAGCACCAATGACCCTTAGAACCTGATCTGGTTAATGCCAGCGCAAGGGACGGAGCTTTATAATGCCTGATACCGCTAAACCTGAATTCATAATTACCACTGGGGAATTGCCAGGGTCCAAAAAAATCTATGTACGCAGTGAAACTATGGATGATGTGCGTGTGCCAATGCGCGAATCCACCTGCACCCATCCGCGAACGAAGTGCCTGTGCGTGTGTATGACACGTCTGGCCCGTACACTGATCCAACCGCCAGCACTGATATATATAAGGGCCTGCCGCACCTGCGTCATGAATGGGTTCGCGCCCGTGGTGATGTAGAAGAATATGAAGGCCGTAACATTAGGCCTGAAGACAACGGCAATGCGGGTGAAAAATACCTAGCGCCTGAATTCCCTGTGCGGGTTAAGCCCCTGCGCGCCAAGCCGGGCATGAATGTCACGCAAATGCATTATGCGCGCCAAGGCATCATCACCCGTGAGATGGAATTTGTTGCTGTCCGTGAAAACATTGGCCGTAAAATTCAAACTGAAAAGCTTGAGCGGGACGGCGAAACATTTGGCGCTAACATCCCTGATTTTGTAACCGGCGAATTTGTCCGCAAGGAAATCGCTGATGGCCGCGCCGTCCTAGTCAACAATGTGAACCACCCGGAAAGCGAGCCAATGATCATTGGTCGTAATTTCCTCGTGAAGATCAACGCCAACATCGGTAACTCTGCGGTTACATCGTCTATTTCTGAAGAAGTAGACAAAATGGTTTGGGCCACACGCTGGGGCGCTGACACAGTGATGGACCTGTCCACAGGTCGCAATATTCACAATACGCGTGAGTGGATCATCCGTAACTCACCTGTACCAATTGGTACTGTACCAATT
>JAESTR010000208.1 GCA_016763495.1 Kordiimonadaceae bacterium | reverse complement strand
TAAGCGCTGTTTTTTAATGCCGTCATAAGCAAAACGTGTTTTGTCAGAAATCCACTCTTCATTCACTGCATCATTGATACGCGGCAACACACGCATCACTGCGCCGTCTCGTGTATCAACAGTGATGTTGGAGCCAACGGCATCCATAACATCGATGGAGTTGGTTTCGGTTAGTTCCCAGCTACGGGCCGTATACGCATAAGGCTTAGATGTCAGTGCGCCAACTGGGCACAAGTCAATCACATTACCAGAAAGCTCCGTGTCCAATAGGCCATCAAGGTAAGTTACAACTTCAGTGTGCTCACCGCGGCCCAACGAGCCCATGCCGTCAACGCCTGCTATTTCATCACTGAAACGCACACAGCGCATACAGTGAATGCAGCGTGTCATGGTCGTGCCAATAAGCGGCCCCATGTTTTTATCGTCTACAGCGCGCTTAACTTCATCATAGCGGCTTTTGGCACCGCCAAAGGCAACTGATTGGTCCTGAAGGTCACACTCACCACCTTGATCGCAAACAGGGCAATCAAGCGGATGGTTGATAAGCAGAAATTCCATCACGCCTTCACGGGCCTTTTTAACCCGCTCAGTATCCGTATGGATAACCATGCCTTCACCGGCAGGCATCGCACAACTGGCAATTGGCTTAGGAGCTTTCTCCATATCCACCAAACACATGCGACAGTTGCCCGCTATAGACAAGCGCTCGTGATAACAGAAGCGAGGTACTTCAACCCCAACCTCTTCACAGGCTTGCAGAACCGTAGTTCCTGCATCAACTGTTACTTCTTTTCCATCAATCGTTAACGTAGGCATTTAACTCTCCTGACCACGCGGTCTTTATTCGGCCGCTTGGGCACGATACGTATCAATACGATTTTCCACCTCATGGCGGAAATGGCGCATCAACCCTTGAATTGGCCATGCAGCAGCATCACCCAGCGCACAAATTGTGTGGCCTTCGATCTGCTTAGTGACATTCAAGAGAGTATCGATTTCAGATTTTTCAGCTTTTCCGATAACAAGCCGTTCCATCACACGCCACATCCACCCTGTGCCTTCACGGCACGGCGTGCATTGGCCGCAACTTTCATGCTTGTAAAATTCAGATAAGCGCGCAATCGCTTTCACAATATCAGTAGATTTGTCCATCACGATAACAGCAGCCGTGCCAAGGCCAGACTGATGCTCACGCAAACTATCAAAATCCATTAATACAGTGTCGCAAATTTCTTTTGGCAGCATAGGTACAGATGACCCGCCCGGTATAATCGCCAGCAAATTGTCCCAACCGCCACGGACACCACCTGCATGCTTTTCAATAAGCTCCTTTAGCGGGATGCCCATTTCTTCTTCAACATTACAAGGGTTGTTCACATGGCCAGAGATAGAGAAAACCTTGGTGCCTGTATTATTCGGGCGGCCAAGGCCTGAGAACCAAGAAGCACCGCGCCGCAATATGGTTGGCGCAACAGCTATTGATTCAACGTTATTCACAGTGGTTGGGCAACCCCAAACACCAACATTGGCTGGGAATGGCGGCTTAAGGCGTGGTTGGCCTTTTTTGCCTTCAAGGCTTTCGATCAGCGCAGTTTCTTCACCACAAATATAAGCGCCAGCGCCCCGGTGAACATGCACATCAAACGAATAGCCTGAACCACAAGCATCTTTTCCAAGGAAGCCTTTAGCGCGCGCTTCATCAATCGCGCGCTCAAGCGCTTCTGCTTCACGGATAAACTCACCACGGATATATATATAAGCAGCAACAGCGCGCATGGCAAAACCAGCGATCAAGCAGCCTTCGATCAATTTGTGCGGATCATGGCGCATTAAATCGCGGTCTTTACACGTGCCCGGCTCGCCTTCGTCGGCGTTCACAACTAAATATGACGGACGACCATCTGATTCTTTCGGCATGAAAGACCATTTAAGACCTGTAGGGAAACCCGCACCACCCCGGCCGCGCAAGCCAGATTCTTTCATCTCCCTGATGATCCAATCTTGCCCCTTGGCGATAAGCTCTTTTGTGCCGTCCCAGTCGCCGCGTTTCATCGCGCCTTCAATGCCCGGGCTTTCAATACCGTAAAGGTTGGTGAAAATTCTGTCTTTATCAGCCAGCATTATGCGCCCTCCCCTTTGCCTATAAAGGTTCTCAGCGTGGTTGGGCCGCCATCTGGTGCACTGGTTTGCCTGCCGTTTTGTGGGCCGGGCTTAACAGCTTCACCTTTGGCGAGTTTCTCTAGAATCTCAACCATGATTTCGGGCGTTACGTCTTCGTAATAATCATCATCGATGGAAACAAGCGGCGCATTCACACACGCGCCAGCACATTCCACTTCACCAAGTGTGAACATACCATCAGCAGTGGTTTCGCCCATGCCGATACCAAGTTTGCTTTTACAAGCTGCCATAATATCGTCTGAACCACGCAACCAGCAAGGCGTTGTGCCGCAAACCTGCACATGGTGTTTACCAATAGGCTTGTGGTTATACATGGTATAGAAAGTCGCAACTTCCTGAACCCGGATAGCCGGCATGTTCAAATACACGCCGATATATTCCATGATTTCCTGTGTCACATGGCCGTTATTCTGGCGCTGCGCTATATCCAACAAAGGCATCACAGCAGATTGCTGCTTCCCTTCAGGATATTTAGCAATATGCGCTTGCGCGGCAGCCTCATTATCAGGCGTCCATGCGAATGTGGCATCCGTACTCATCTGTCAACCTCACCAAACACAATATCCATCGCTCCAAGCACTGCTGGAGCATCAGCGAGCATATGCCCGCGACACAGTAAATCCATTGATTGCATGTGCACAAACCCAGGCGCCCGAATTTTACAGCGGTACGGCCGGTTTGAGCCGTCCGACACCAAATACACACCAAACTCACCTTTAGGCGCTTCTACAGCCGTATACACTTCCCCTTCAGGCACGCGTATGCCTTCGGTATAATGCTTAAAGTGGTGGATCAACCCTTCCATAGAGTTTTTCATTTCGGCACGACGCGGTGGTGCAATCTTGTTATCAAGTGACATCACAGGGCCATCAGGCATTTTCTCTAAACACTGGCGAATAAGGCTCACACTCATGCGCATTTCAGCAAGGCGCATCATAAAGCGGTCATAACAATCACCGGCGTTACCAACAACAACCTGAAAATCCAACTCGTTATAGATTTCATACGGCTGAGATTTACGCAGGTCCCATGCAAATCCAGTACTGCGCAACATTGGGCCAGACCAGCCCCACGCCAAAGCTTGCTCAGCGGTTGCGACACCAATATCCACGTTTCGCTGCTTGAAAATACGGTTATCGACAAGGAGTGTTTCCATATCGTCTTGCATTTTCAGGAAGCCGCCAGTCCACTCCATGATATCTTCTGCCATACCAGCAGGCATATCTTGGTGCACACCACCCGGACGGAAGAAAGCAGCGTGGAAACGAGCACCTGAAATACGCTCGTAAAATTCCATCAGCTTTTCGCGCTCTTCAAACATCCAACAGATAGGCGTCATCGCGCCTACATCCATGGCATGCGTAGTAAGATTAAGAATATGATTTAAAATCCGGCCAATTTCACAGAATAGCACGCGGATATATTGTGCGCGGCGCGGGACTTCAGCATCGAGTAGCTTTTCAATAGCGAGAATAAAAGCATGCTCTTGGTTCATCGGAGCAACATAATCAAGCCGGTCAAAATACGGCATTGCTTGCAAATATTGCTTTTGCTCAATCAGCTTCTCGGTACCGCGATGCAACAGGCCAATATGCGGATCAACGCGCTCAATCAACTCGCCGTCCAGCTCCATGATCATACGCAAAACACCATGCGCAGCAGGGTGTTGTGGGCCAAAGTTAAGGCAATAGTTCTGAATTTCTACCTCAGCCATTATTTGCCTCCTGCTTTGTCTGCATCGCCGTCGGCTTTCTCGTCACCCGGTAACACATACTGCGCGGTTTCCCATGGGCTCATGAAATCAAAGTCCCGGTTTTCCTGTGTCAATTTCACAGGTTCGTAAATCACGCGCTTGTCTTCTTCGGAATAGCGACACTCAACAAAACCTGAAAC
>JAESTR010000207.1 GCA_016763495.1 Kordiimonadaceae bacterium | reverse complement strand
GGAAGGCCTGCCCCAAATTTGGGGCAGGCCTTTTTCGTTGGGATCCATTTTTTGAGTAGGAAAAGAAAAAAAGACTGTAATTTTTTTCTAAAACCATCATAATACCTGAAATTAATCGAATACATTAAATTTGTAGTTGATAGATATTTGCAGGCTGGGTACTGGATGATGGGGCCACTCAGGTCTTAGGTCCAAACAGCAGTAAATGTCCCATGGAGGTGATGTTGGCGCGAGGAAACTGGGCGAATGCCGAAGATAGACGATTGATCCGTTTTGCCATGAAAGCGCCGATTCTTGAGCGCGGTGAAGAATGTGAGCTTGCTTTGTCCTGGCAGCAGGAACGTGATGAGCAGGCGCTTAAGAAGCTCACGGAAGCTCACCTCCGTCTCGCCGTATCATCTGCTAGTAAATATCGCCATTATGGCTTGCCTGTAGGCGACCTAATCCAAGAAGGCACTGTTGGCCTTATGGAAGCAGCTTACAGGTTTGAAAGTAGCCGTGAAGTGCGCTTTTCTACATATGCCACGTGGTGGGTGCGGGCTGCAGTGCAGGACTATGTTCTTAGGAATTGGTCAATTGTCCGCACGGGAACGACGTCAGCTCATAAAGCACTTTTCTTCAATCTCAAGCGCCTTAAGGCCCGAATGGGTGTTGACCCTGACAGGCCATTGTCTTTCGTAGCACGAAATCAGATTGCTGATGAAATGGGCGTGCGTTTGCGCGATGTTGGGGCCATGGAAGGCCGTATGACGGCTGGCGATCGCTCTTTGAATGCCCCTGTCGCTGACGAATCGGCACAGGAATGGCAGGATTTATTAGTTTCAACTGCGCCAGAGCCTGACACAGAGTATATGGAGCAGCACGACAACAATAAAAAAGCGGAGCTTATTGAAACCGCGATGGCAAATCTGACAGACAGGGAAACTTTCATTATTCGTGAAAGGCAGTTGAAAACAGAAGGTGTCACACTGGCAGTGTTAGGCTCTCATCTTGGTATTTCAAAAGAACGGGTGCGCCAGTTAGAAGCACAGGCGCTCGGTAAATTGAAGCAGGCTTTGCTAAAACAAGTTGGCGACCCTGTCTTGGCTGGCTTGGCAAACTGTTAAGGCAGCTCGATAATTCTTATTTGGTCCGCATGCGTAACGATTATTTTTGGCCCGGCACTCCACTCCACATAGCCACGTACTTCTAGGGTTTTCCCCTTAAGGCTACGCACACTAATTTCTAGTGCTTGCAGCTGTTTTTCCACCTTGTTTCCGAATTGCACGGTGAAATCTTTCCGCCAATTGTCGCCAAAGTTCAGATAGTGGGTTTTTCTCACGCTATTTGCTGAAATCACCGTGCCCCGCACCAGTTGGAACCAGCTAGGCCGTAACTGATCACTCGTTGCTGATACAGTCGTTGCCTCATTTGATGCCCAGAGCCCAATATTTGCCTGACGGGCAAGTGCCTCATCCCCGCGTAATTCCTGGCTTTGAAGCCCTACACCGAAGGCCGGAAAAACATAAGCATGGCCATTTTTGACCATCCATTGCTGCACCCACTCTTTTCCGCGCTTTATATGTGCCAAAGTATCACCAGAATGAGTTTTATGTTTTTTGTTGCAGAAGGCAGTGAGGGTATATCCGCTCAAATAGTCGTTTAGTGCACTTTTTGACCTGGAGCCATATGGCCAGCTTTTGTAAGGGGAGCCTTGCGGCCAAAACTCAGGCGCTTTAATATCTTGCAGCCGCAGGATTGTGTTGTCCGGAAGCTGGATCTGATCGCCGGAGATAACTGTATACTCACGGTAGGAACCGCACAGTTTTAAGCCGTCAGGCAAACCTGCTCGCAAAACCTCTGCAGCATATAGTGGAATGCTGCAAGCCGTTAGAAAGCATGTAACCAGCATTTTGATTGGAATTGGCAAAGACAATCTTTCTATGTGTATAAGCTGAATTTAAACAATTAATTTTACGCTAGATTAATCATTAGTGTTCCAAAATGGTATGGCCTTTTGACACGATAGCGTAACTGCGTAGAATGGCGTGTTGAAAAAGGAGCTTGTGCCAGCTGGCACTTGGCTGTATCCGTGTGCGCTTGCTTATCAAAATACCTAAACCCCCTGCGGTATAAGCCCGCTTTCTGAAAGAAACCGATGACAGATTTCGAAGGTGTCGTACCAGCCCTTGCAAAAGCGCTCGACAAACGCGGCTATACAAAATTGACGCCTGTGCAAATTGCGATGCTTGCGCCGGAACTGGAAACAGCCGATGCATTAGTTTCCGCGCAGACGGGGTCTGGTAAAACGGTAGCTTTTGGTTTGGCGCTTGCCCCAACAATTTTCGAAGGGGCTGACCGTTTTGTTCAAGCAAACGCGCCCTTGGCATTAGTGATTGCTCCTACACGCGAACTGGCGCTGCAGGTGAAACGCGAACTTGAGTGGCTTTACGAAGAAACAGGGGCCATTATCGCATCGTGTGTTGGCGGCATGGACATGCGCATGGAGCGTCGCACGTTAGCCCGTGGTGCCCATATCGTTGTTGGCACCCCCGGTCGCCTTAGAGATCATATAGAGCGCAACTCGCTTGATATGACAGGTATGCGTGCTGTGGTATTAGATGAAGCCGACGAAATGCTTGATCTCGGTTTCAGGGATGATCTGGAGTATATGCTCGACACGGCACCAGACACTCGACGCACGCTTATGTTCTCAGCGACAGTGCCAAAGTCTATTGCCGGTATGGCTAAGCGCTATCAGCGCAACGCTATTCGAGTGGAAACCAAATCTGCAGAGAAGCAGCATCAGGATATTGAGTACCGCGCCCTCACGGTTTCCCCGAGTGATAAAGAAAATGCCATTATTAATGTGATTCGGTATTTTGAAGCGAAAAACACTATTATTTTTTGCAGCACCCGCGCAGCAGTGAACCACCTGAAAAGCCGCTTGAATAACCGTGGCTTCTCCGTCGTGGCTCTGTCAGGTGAGTTGAGCCAAAACGAGCGCAGTCATGCCTTGCAAGCCATGCGTGACGGCCGAGCCCGTGTATGTGTTGCGACAGACGTGGCCTCTCGCGGCATTGATTTGCCGGGCCTGGAATTGGTGATCCATGCTGATATTCCAAAAAATAAAGAGATTCTATTGCACCGCAGTGGCCGTACGGGTCGGGCTGGCCGCAAGGGCGTTTGTGCGATTATCGTGCCGTATAACGCGCGCCGCCGGACGGAACGCTTGCTTGATGGTGCAAAAATTGATGCAGCTTGGGCCAAACCACCGAGTTTGGAAGAAATTGTTGCCAGAGACCGGGATCGTTTCCTTAATGACCCAGCGCTGACTGAACCAATTACTGATGACGAGCGTCCTTTTGTTGATGAATTGATGGGCCGCCACAAAGCTGAATTTTTGGCAGCAGCACTTGTGCGCTTGCAACAGTCTGGTCAGCCAGCGCCTGAAGAATTGTCTGACGCAGGCCCAGAGCGCGGCCCGAGACAAGGGCGTGACAGGGGCGAGCGCGGTGAGCGTGGTGATCGGCCTGAGAAAAAGCGTCAGGACTTTAGCAATGGTCAGTGGGTTTCTCTGTCAGTTGGGCGCAAGCATAAAGCAGAGCCACGTTGGATTTTGCCAACACTTTGCCGGGCCGGGCATATCACCAAAAAAGACATTGGTGCGATCCGTATTCATGAAGACGAAACGCATGTTGAGCTTTCGCCTACTGTCATTGACCAGTTTTTTGAGGCGCTTGGCCCTAGCCGCAAGCTAGAGAAAACCATAACGGTTGATAAGTTGCGTGGCCCTGCACCTGCGGCGGAAAGTAGCCGCAGCAACCGTAACTTTGGTGACAAAAAACCATATGAAGGTAGCCGTTCTGAAGGGCGGTCAGAAGGCCGTTCTCGTGATCGGTCCCGGGGGGATGGGTCTAGGGATCGCTCAGAGGGCCGTTCCAGTGGGCGCTCAGATTTTAAACGGTCAGATTCTAGAAAACCTGAAGGCAAATCCGAATGGCGCGGTAAATCAGACGGTGGACGCCCTAGCCGGGATTCCAAGCCTGCCCGAGATGCCAAGCCTGGGCAAAAACGATCTTTTTCCGAAGGCCGCGATAACCGGTCATTTGATAAAAGCGCATCTAAGTCAGTAGAGGCGCAGAGGCCAAAAACCGAAACGCCATCAGCAGACAAGGAAGCGGCTAAGGAAGGCAAGAAAAAGAAGCCAAAGTGGACCGCGGATCAAAAGCGCGCCCGTGATGATGCCAAAAAAGTGGCTGGTGATAAACCAGCAGCAAAAGCTAAGGCACCAAGCAAAAAGGACAGCTCAGGTGATGGCCCGCTAAAACGCAAATAGCGGGTTTGCACCTTAGTTTATAGGCGGGCAGGAAAATTGAGTTGGCATCAACAGATAGTATGCTAAACAATGCT
>JAESTR010000206.1 GCA_016763495.1 Kordiimonadaceae bacterium | reverse complement strand
CTAGACAACACGCTAATCGAAGCGTGGCCCCGCGCCACAAAAACCAACCGCGCCGCCTTCGAAACCCTAAAGCGAGCCTACATAGACGCTCGCTATTCCCCCAACTATGAGATCACCAAAGACCAACTAACATGGTTGCTAGACAGAGTGAAAGTGCTGGAGCAACGGGTGAAAAACTCGTGTGAGGTAAAGCTGGACCCGTAATTAAGTATTGTATCCCCCCGAACTCCGGCTTATTTGAGCCGCGCCCTCAAAGCCCGCCATGTCACTCGCCGACTGGATCGGCTGTCTATTGTGAGTTGATACAGGGTTATGGATACGCCGATCAAGTCGGCGTATGACGCGGCGGTGCCTATTGCTAGATGTAGGGTTCAGCGACAATTGGCTATTTACCGGTCGCTTTGGCGCGTGTTAGGAAATCACAGGCGCTGTTGTTGTAGTTATACACTGCGCTGGCCTTCTCGTGGAATTGTCACTCGCCGACTGGATCGGCTGTCTATTGTGAGTTGATACAGGGTTATGGATACGCCGATCAAGTCGGCGTATGACTATGCAGAGCTTTTACCTGATAGCGACTATCTTTTTAAAAACTGTTGGTAGGCCTATGTCGTCAAGCTCGCTTATGGGCAGCCAGAACCCGCCTTCTATATTATGTTTGGCGGTGGCTTTGGCGACAACAAGCAGTGTTCGCAGATGAAAGTGAGTGAAGGTGTGCTTGGCTTCGCCTTCATGTGGCTTAAAATAGTCATCACACGGACGGTGCTCTAGCCACTCGCTTTTGGCTGGAAAATCAGCGCGCTCTTCCCACGGAGTGGAGAACAAGCCGGGCATGCCGCCGAGCAAGCCGGTTTCCGCGCGGCGTTCCAGCAACACATGGCCCTCATGCACCAGCCAATAACTAATAGCGCGGCGCGTTGGTTTAACTTTTTTTGGCGCTTTAACCGGGTAGGTTTCCATGTCGCCTTCGGTTTGGGCGTTGCAGTGCGTGTGCACTGGGCACAAAAGGCAGCTTGGTTTCTTGGGGCTGCAATGGCTTGAGCCCAAATCCATCATCGCCTGAGCGAAATCGCCGGGGCGCTTATTTGGAGTGACTTTGGCTACTTCGGCCTTAATCTCTTTTTTCGCAGCGGGTAGGGGCGTTTTGATGCGGTGAATACGCGATGTTATGCGTTCAATATTCCCGTCCACAACAGCGGCTGGTACACCAAACGCAATGGCTGCAATGGCCGCAGCTGTATAGTCACCCACACCGGGCAGAGTAATCAGGCTTTCTTCAGTACGAGGAAATTGCCCGCCGTGCTCTGCTACAATGGTCTGTGCGCATTTGTGCAGGTTTCTGGCGCGGGCATAATAGCCAAGGCCGGCCCATTCTTTCAGCACTGTCTCCTGCTGCGCGGCAGCGAGGCTTTCAACTGTTGGCCAAAGTTTCAGGAATTTTTCGAAATAGCTTTTTACCGTGGCGACAGTGGTTTGCTGCAGCATAATCTCTGACATCCACACATGGTAAGGGTCAGGCGTGGTGCTGCCTTCAGCGCGCCACGGTAGGCTGCGTTTATGCTGGTCATACCAGCCTAACAATAACTCTGAAAAAGGGGTGATCACGTAGGCTTGAACTCAATCTTGATGGTAGTTGGGGCATTTGCCCTTGTTTGTGTATAATGCATCAGGTAGCACAGACCATAGACAGTATCAGACTAAGGGCAAGCCAAATGGCGAAAGCGCCAAACAATAAGGCCGATAATAAGCCAGATAAAAAGTTACCTGCCAGTGTAGCTATCCCTCAAAAGGCTAAGCCTGCGGGTAAGCAGGCTGCCAAACGGCCTTTCCGGTATTTTAAAGCGCAAAAAGCCTCTAATCTGACCTTTAAACTGATGTCATCTGCGATGCGAGCCAAGGGTTTTGCGCAGGCAGAGATTATTCAGCGCTGGGCACAAATTGTTGGTCCTGAACTGGCAGCCGCCACCGTGCCCATACGGCTTGTATTTCCGCGTGGTGAAAAAATGGGCGCTAAACTGGTTATTCGCTGCGCGTCAGCATTCGCACCGCTTGTTGCGCACAAGCATGAGCGCATTATGGAAATGGTAAATAGCTTTTTCGGGTATGGTGCTGTTGCTAAAATCGAGATCAAGCAAGGCCCGCTGCCGAAACGGCGGATTAAACCGCAGTTAACAAAACACAAACTATCTAGTGGTGACAAAGCCAAACTTGAAGGCCTGGTCGGCGATGATGAAGAAAGCCCTTTGCGGCAAGCGTTAAATAGTTTGGGACAAATGGTGCTTTCGAATAAAAAATAATAGAGTATTACTAGCAGTTAAGAAGGCCTTTTGGCACAGCATAGTGAAATGGGGAATAGTGTGAGATTAGTTAAATTGCTTGGTGCAGTATCAGTCGTGGCTTGTTTGGCTGGCTTCAGTGCTACAGCACAAGAGGCAGCTAAAGAGGCTGAACCGGTAGCGCCAGAACAAGTTGTGGCTGAGCCTGCCTATATAAAAGGCGGCATCATGCACGGCAGTATGGATGCGCCTATTACCATCATTGAATACGCATCACTGACCTGTCCGCATTGTAAGCAGTTCTCTGATGAAGTGACCGCCGTACTGGAAGAACGCCTGATCCCCGAAGGTAAAGTGCGGTTAGAGTTCAGGCACCTTATTCGCGACAGGCTTGATATGGCTGTATCTGTGGCACTGCGCTGTACGGGAGACGTAGAAGTTTCAAAGCGTCTGCTAAAAACCTTTTTCAACAAGCAAGTCGCCTGGATGGGTTCAGAAGACCCGCGCACAGTTATTACAGCTATTGCTGCAACTGAAGGTGTCACAGAAGAAGACTTGAATGCTTGTTTTGTTTCAAAAGCCGTTGTGCAACATTTACTTGAGATGTCCCAAGAGGGCGCAGAGACTTATGACATTAGCTCCACCCCTACTATTATTATGGATGGTAAGAAGATGGAGTATAGCAGCTATGCGGGCCTGGTGCGGCAAATAGAGGCTGCATCATTGGCGGCAGGTCAATAACTTACATTGGCCTTAATTCTTATAGATTTTAACCAGAAATAAAAATGACTCGTCTTGGGTCGGGATTCAGTTTAGACACAATATATAGTAGTGAGGGTAAGATGATATACCATAGGTACCAGTCAGTATTTAAGACTATCGCAGCTACAACAGCTTTATTGCTGGTTGCGGCATGCAGTGATAGCGGGGCTGATAAAGCGACTACTACAGCATCTGCGGCGAAAACGGCTGAGGCTTCAAGCACTTCTGCTCCAGCAATGGCCGTTGATAGCCAGCGCGAAGGCACTTGGGGCGATATTGTATATGGCTCAGCTGATGCGCCTGTTACAATCATTGAATATGCATCTCTTACATGTTCACATTGTGCGACTTTTAAGCGTGAGATTTTCCCTAATCTAAAAAAGGAATTTATCGACACGGGCAAAGTGAAATTCATTTACCGGAATTTCTTGCTGAACCGGGTTGATATGGTTGCCTCTGCAGTTGCTCGCTGTGGTGACCTCAAACAAACTAAGAAATTGATGGATGTGTATTTTGACCGTCAAGGCGAATGGCTCAGCAGTCAAGACCCACAAAGTGAGCTCGCTAAACTTGCACGCCGTTCAGTGAATATGAGCCGTGTTAAATTTGACAAATGCCTGTCTAACAAAGACATGCACAAACATCTGGTGCAAATGCAAGCTGACGCTCGCAAAGACTATAACATTCAGGCGACACCGACTGTAATTGTTGATGGCAGCACCCTTGACGGCCTTTCATGGGAAACTTTGAAAGAGGCAGTGGAGGCTCAGCTGTAAGACAGTAAACGAGCAAAGTGGCCGTCTGCGGGGGAGCAGGGGCCGCTTTGAGTAACTAGGGAGACTACCGCAGCCATGCGTTTCTCGCGCCTGCGATTGATAGGGTTTAAATCCTTCGTGGATCCGACCGAACTTCATATTGAAGGCGGCCTGACTGGCGTTGTGGGCCCTAACGGCTGCGGAAAATCAAACTTGCTGGAGGCTATCCGCTGGGTGATGGGCGAGAATAGCGCAAAGTCTATGCGCGGTTCTGGCATGGATGATGTGATTTTCGCGGGTACTGACCGTAGGCCAGCGCGCAACATGGCTGAGGTCACACTGGTGATCGATAATTTCGAACGTACGGCCCCCGCTGATTATAATGACTTGGATATGATTGAGGTGACGCGCCGGATTGAGCGAGAGTCTGGCTCATCTTACCGGATCAACGGCAAAGATGTACGCCAAAAGGATGTTCAGCTGTTATTTGCTGACGCCGCGACAGGCGCTCATTCGCCCGCATTGGTTAGCCAAGGCCGCATTGGCAGCTTGATTAACGCCAAACCGCAAGATCGCCGCAAAATCCTTGAAGAGGCAGCCGGTATATCAGGCTTGCACACTCGCCGGAAAGACGCTGAAAACCGTCTACGCGGTGCTGAAAGTAATTTGGTACGGGTGCAAGATGTTGTGCTGGCAATGGAAGGTCAGATTTCTGGCCTTAAACGGCAGGCGTCTCAGGCCGTGCGGTACCGGTCTGTTTCCGG
>JAESTR010000205.1 GCA_016763495.1 Kordiimonadaceae bacterium | reverse complement strand
CCCTGTCGACCTTAATCAGCGCCACTTCAGGGATAGCAAAACGCGGCCCCGGGTTGCCAGCACCAAAGGGGCCGACACGCTCAATTTGGTCAACCAGATGCGGCGTGGCACCCGTAAGCGCCACAATGGCATCAATTTTAAGCGCACGGCCCTTTTGCGCCAGTTTCACTTGCGCCCGCAGTTGTTCTTTTAAAAAGCTGGTTAGCTCATCAATCCGGTCTGTCGCAACCGTTAGGCCCGCCGCCATGGCATGCCCGCCGCCTTTCAGCAGCAAACCCTGCTGCACAGCCTCAATGATGGCTGCGCCAAGGTCTACACCTGATATTGACCGGGCTGAGCCCTTAGCCTCAGTGCCATCAGCACCAATAACCAAAGACGGCACACCGTACTTGTCTTTCAGGCGGCTAGCGACGATGCCTATCACCCCCGTATGCCATCCTTCGCCGTGAGCCACTACAATCGTGTCAGGGATGCCCTCAGGGCCGTACAGGGCCTCCATCTGCTCTGTAGCAACCTCAAGCACCTCTGCCTCAATATAGCGGCGTTCCTCGTTATATTTATCAAGCTTCTCGGCGATTTGCCGTGCTTCGTTGGGATCATCCGTTGTAAGCAACCGTGCACCAAGCCCGGCTTCACCCACACGGCCACCCGCATTCACCCGTGGCCCCAGCACATAGCCAGCATGATACGCTGTTGGTGCTTCACTCACCCGCCCCACATCAGCAAGGCTAGTAAGCCCCGCATTTTTGCGGTTCGCCATTACCTTAAGGCCTTGTGTCACTAAGGCCCTGTTCGCACCGATAAGCGGCACAACATCTGCCACAGTGCCAAGGGCGACAATATCAAGCAGCGTGCGTAAGTCAGGCGCTGGACGCTCAGGCGTATACCAGCCCGCCTCCCGCAACAGGCGGTTAATCTCAACTGCCAGCAAAAACGCCACGCCAACTGCGGCCAAGTGCCCCTGCCCGCTTTAATCATCAAGCCGGTTGGGGTTTATCACCGCAACGGCCTCAGGCAGCGTGGTTTCGGCTTTGTGGTGGTCTACGACAATTACATCAAGGCCCACGGCCTTGGCTTCAGCCGACGGTTCATACGACAGGATACCGCAATCCACGGTGATAACCACATCAACACCGGCATCGCGCAAGCCTATCAGCGCCTTGGCATTCGGGCCGTAGCCTTCTTTCATCCTGTCCGGGATATAGATGCGCATTTTGGCACCTACGGCAGAAAGGAAACGGTATAGCACCGCGCTTGAGGTGGCGCCGTCTACATCATAATCCCCAAAAATGGCGATTTCCTCGCCTTGCTCAATGGCGCGGATAAGGCGCTTGGCCCCCTTTTCCATGTCTTTAAACGTGGAGGGGTCTGGCAGGCTTTCTTTGAGCGACGGATTATAAAAGGCTTCTGCATCATCAACTGCGATGCCACGCCCGGCAATAAGTTGCCCAACAATGGGAGAAACACTAAGCTTGTATGCAATAGCTTCTGCATGGCGGGTGACAACAGGGCGCAATTTCCACCCCTGCTCTAATGCCGAACGGCGAACTCCCAAAAGGAAGTCCGCCGTATCGTTTTGCGTTTCGCTGGTCATCTGCGCCTTAATCCGGTGCGTGACCGTGGATAGTTTTAACCCGGCGAATTGTTTTGGTTTGTGAGCGCATTGTCAGCGTATCAGTGGTGATACCGTCTGGCGTTATGTGCACACCTTCAAGCAACGAACCATCTGTCACACCGGTTGCTGCGAAAATAACGTCACCAGACGCCATGTCCATCATGCTGTAAACACGGTCAAGGTCTTCAATGCCCCATTTGCGGGCACGGGCAATTTCGTCATCGTTACGGAAGATAAGCCGGCCTTGCATCTGGCCACCAATACAGCGCAGCGCTGCTGACGCAAGCACACCTTCAGGTGCGCCGCCAGAACCCATATACATATCAATACCGGTGATAGAATCAGTACAGGCGATAACGCCAGCAATGTCACCGTCACCAATTAGCGCAACGCCGCAATTAAGGGCCCGAAGCTCAGCGATGAGTTTAGAGTGACGCGGGCGATCAAGCACACAGACAGTGATGTCTTTAACTTCTTTGCCTTTGGCAGCCGCAACTGCCTTCACGTTCTCTTCAGTGGACTTATTCAGGTCAATCACACCGTCTGGCAATCCGCCACCAACAGCGATTTTGTCCATGTAAACATCTGGCGCGTTAAGCAACCCACCGGATTCGGAAATCGCAAGAACTGCCAATGAATTCGGCATTGCTTTGGCGCAAATTGTTGTGCCTTCAAGCGGGTCAAGAGCGATATCTACTTTTATACCGCCTGCACCCACTTTTTCACCGATGAAAAGCATCGGCGCTTCGTCGCGCTCGCCTTCACCGATAACAACAGTGCCGTCGATTGGTAGTTTATTGAATGCTTCGCGCATGGCTTCAACAGCGGCGGCGTCAGCGGCTTTTTCGTCGCCCCGGCCCGTCCATTTACTGGCTGCAATAGCACCGGCTTCAGTTACCCGCACCATTTCGAGCACCAAGATCCGGTTTAGATCCTGTGATGACATATGAAGTCTCCTAATATCAGAATGTCTCAATTCTTATTAATGTTGGGGTCTCTAACACACATTCTAGCGCGTTAAAATGCTTGAGTATAGATAGTGCAGAAGACTCCACCGTCTGATGTGTCGTCATAATAATATAAACGCCGTCATCTACTTCCGTACCGCGCTGTATCAAGCTTTCAATTGACACGCTTTCGCTAGCAAGTGCAGCGGTAATATCAGCCATAACACCGGGTCTGTCAGTAACGCGCAAGCGGATATAATAGGTACCAGAGTGTTTGTCTGCTGGTAGTGTCGGCAAGTCCCGCAGGCACGCAACTGGTACACCAAACGCCGGGTACACATTGCCGCGCGCTACATCAATAATATCAGCCACAACAGACGATGCTGTTGGTCCTTCACCTGCGCCCGCACCAACATACACTGTTGGGCCAACAAAATCACCGTTTACAACAACCGCGTTGGTCGCATCCATAACATTTGCGAGTGCACCAGATAAAGGCACCATAGCAGGGATAACACGGGCTTCAACACCGTCTTCAGTTTTGCGTGCAAGACCAAGCAGCTTGATGCGGTAGCCAAGTTCTTTGGCATAATCAATATCAACCGGCATGATATTACGAATACCTTCAACAGGCATGTTATCAAAATCTGGCGCCATGCCAAACGCAATGGCGGCCAATATGGCTGTTTTGTGCGCGGTATCGATGCCGTCAATATCAAAAGTTGGGTCAGCTTCAGCATAGCCAAGGCGCTGGGCGTCAGACAGCACTTCGGCAAAGTCGAGGCCTTCACGCTCCATACGAGTGAGGATATAGTTACACGTGCCGTTCAGAATACCGTACAGGCCAGATACTTGGTTGCCCGCTAGCCCTTCAGCCAGTGCCTTAAGGATCGGGATACCGCCCGCCACAGCAGCTTCAAACCGGAGCGGCGCGTTATGCTCCTCGGATAAAGCCGCAAGCTCTTTTCCGTGGATTGCAATAAGCGCTTTGTTGGCCGTGATAAATGCTTTGCCTGCTTTTAATGTTTCCCGAGCAAGTGCAAGAGCAGGGCCATCACTGCCGCCAATAAGCTCGACAACCATATCTACGTCATCAATAGACGCCAGTGCGGTCGCGTCATCACACCATGCAAAACCACTTAGGTCTACACCGCGGTCACGGCCTTTGTTACGTGCTGAAACGGCGCTTACTTCGATAGAGCGCCCTACTCGCTGCGACAGTAAGTCAGCATGGTCACGCAATATTTTTATAACACCGACACCAACAGTACCAAGGCCTGCTATGCCAACCTTAAGAGGCTTTAAACTATCACTCATTCTATTTATCCATTCAATTCGCAGCATCACTGCTGGCGTTCCGCCACGCAGCCAAATGCTTGTCTTTATCTGCTAAAAAGCGTTTTATATTGCGTACCGCTTGGCGGATACGTTGTTCATTTTCTACAAGACCAATGCGCACATAGCCTTCACCATATTCACCGAAGCCAATACCCGGAGCCACTGCCACTTTGGCATGCTCCATCAGCAGTTTTGCAAAAGCCATTGAGCCCATTTCCATAAAGGCTTCAGGCAGCGGCGCCCACGCAAACATCGTAGCCTTCGGGCTTGGGATATCCCATCCTGCGGCTTTGAGACCACTTACAAGCACATCACGCCGTGCTTTATAGGTCTGCCTATGCAAATCAATACAATCCTGCGGACCATTGAGGGCTGCGACAGCCGCCACTTGGATCGGTGTGAAAGCACCATAATCCAAATAGCTTTTAACCCGTGTAAGTGCACTAATAAGCTGCTTATTACCTGCACCAAAACCTACGCGCCAACCAGCCATAGAATATGTTTTCGACATGCTGGTGAACTCAACTGCAATATCCTTGGCGCCCGGTACCTGCAAAATAGATGGTGGCGGATTATCATCAAAATAGATCTCACAGTAGGCAAGATCAGACAATATCCAAATACCTTTAGATTTGCAGAAATCTACGATTTCTTCATAGAAGGCCAAATCAACAACTTCAGTCGTTGGGTTGCCCGGATAACAGAGCACAACAGCAGTGGGCGTGGGTACACTGTGCTGAACCGCCTGTTTTAATTCGGTTAGAAAATCATACCCCGGCCCCATCGGCATATGGCGCACGGCCGCGCCTGCTATCATAAACCGTAAGGGTGGATAGGAAAGCTCGGGTTCGGCGTCAGGATCACATCACCGGGTGTGGTGATAGCAGACGCCAAGTTGGCCAATCCCTCTTTCGAGCCTAACGTCACTACATTCTCTGTTTCAGGATCAATATCCACCCCAAACCGACGCTTAT